>SLOV01000364.1 GCA_007132345.1 Kiritimatiellia bacterium | reverse complement strand
GGACGGGTTTGCAACCCGTCCCCCCGGCCCGCCCGCCGTAGCCTTTGGCGAAGGTGGGAGCCCAACGGCCAGACGGCTTTTGTCGGCGTCGCAGAACTCCAGCTTCAGCCCTTTGTCGGATATCGGCGACGAATCCCGACAAAGAGGGACGACAAGGAGGGGCGACAAAGGGCGAGGTTTGCGGTGCAATGGAAGTTGGGGCGGAATGGCAGAACCCGACACCCGAAACCGGGCCGCTCACGGCGGTTTTTCGCCGCTGCCCTGACGGATAGATATTCGACCGACAGTGTAATAGGGTCATTCCTGCTTCACAGAGGAAGATGTTCTCGCATGCCTGCAATATGCGGCTGACCGTGAACACCAGCAGATGGTGATTCATGCGTGAACCTGCTGTTCGACCAGAATATGTCCCCTGGTCTCACCGCTTGCGGTGAAAAAGAGCCGCCTGAAAGGCGGGACTACAAACGCACCCGTATGTTCGGCTTCGTTGTTCGTAGTACCGGCTTCAGCAGGCCCGAACAACCCGTTCCAGGCCATACTGAGAATTGCTGGGGTGGGGGATCTATCTCAAGTCCGCGGGGCCCGTCGGGATGGGAGAAGCCATTGCCCGGCGCCGGCCAACGGCGGTGGTTACGGCGCCCAGACCGGAGACGAGGACGGCGGTGCAGACGGGCCAGAAATAGCCGTTGGTCAGGTCATAGAGCCAGCCCCCGAGAAAGGGACCGGCAATGCCCGCGACCCCATAGGCCAGGAAGACTTTCGGATAGAGCCGCCCCACCTGGCCGACGCCGAACGTAGAAGCGACCTCCGCCGCATAGACAACAAAGCAGGCGCCGAATCCGAAGCCGGCCACGAGCGATGCCCCAATGAAGCGCCACGCCACACCCGTATCGAGCAGCCCGATGAGGGAGAAGCTGAGAAAGGCCATACTGATCGTTACGACCCGATACCCGTAGCGGTCGTAGAGCGTTCCCCACGCAATGCGGCCCGCGGCGTTGCCAAGGGCAAAGGCGCTCACCGCGAATGCGCCGGCCTGCGAGGAAAGCTCGGCTACGAGGGCGATGGGTTTCAGATGCCCGATGACGAGCAGGCCGCCAAAGGTGCCGCCGAACATGCCCATGAATAGGCGTAGGAAACGGGGGTCGCGCCAAAGCGCCGCACCACGCGGCGGTGGCGCCTGCTCGGGGGCCGGGCCGGGGAAACGTAACACCGATGCACAGAGCATGACGAACCCCGCCAGCACCCAACCGAGCATTCTGAAGATGCGCAGAGGCGACCAGCCAGCCGTGACCAGCAACTCGACCACCTCGGCCAGGATCATCGCACCGCCACCGAAGCCGGCTACGGCGATCCCGGTGACCATGCCCTTGCGGTCGGGATACCAGCGCACACAGGTGGTGAGTGGGCAGACATAGCCCATACCGATCCCGATGCCGGTGAAGACGCCAATGCCCAGCCAGAGCCAGGGCCACTCCCCGGAGGTGCTACCGGCGAGCAGATATCCACCGCCATAGACCAGGGCCGCCAGCATGGCCATACGCCGGGGCCCGACACGATCCAGACGGCGCCCCGCGAGCAGCATGGTGATGGTGAATACGGAAATGGTCGTGCCGAAGATCAGTCCTGCTTGCCAGCCGGTCAGTTCGTGATCGGCGCGCAGGGCCGGGACGAAGGCGCTCCATGCATAGACACCGCCAAGCGCCAATTGAATGCCGACGGAAGCGAGTAAGATGAGGATGCGTTGCATGTGGGCGGAGATTGCAGCATGCGTAGGGGATGGGTCAAAGCCATTGATAGCGAATGGCCCCGATCATGAAAAGGGCGGCGGTCTCGGTGCGAAGGACGGTGGGGCCGAGGTTCACGGGGCGGGCGCCGATCGCGAGGGCGGCCTCTTTTTCGGCCTGGGTGAAATCGCCCTCGGGGCCAATCAGTGCCGCAAGGGAAGCGGCGCCAGCCTGGTGCGCCGCGGCGAGTTCGGCGTGCAGGCTCGGGGTGCCGGGGGCCAGGTCGCCAAGGATGAGACACTCGGGCAGATCGGCGCGCCGCGCGAGCAGCGCGGGCCAGGTTTCGATGGGGTGCAGCTCGGGCAGCCAGGCGGTGCCGCACTGGCGCGCGGCACTGAGGAGGATATCGCGCCAACGCTCGATCTTGCGCTCGGACCGGGCCTCGGCCACGCGGACGATGGTCCGTTCGGTGAGGACGGGGCGAATGGCGGCAACGCCCAGCTCGGTGGCCTTTTCGAGGACCAGCTCCATGCGTTTGCCTTTGGGCACGGCCTGGATGAGTTCGAGCCGCGGCGCGGGCATGGGGTGGCGCTCTTCGTGCAGGATTTCGACGCAGGCATGGCCGGAGCGGAGATCGACAAGGCGCGCGGAGGCGGTGCGGCCGCGGCCGTCGAAGAGATCGAGTTCATCCCCGCGGGCGCGACGAAGGACGTGGGTGAGATAATGGGTCTCCGCGCGGTCGAGTTCGGCAATCGGCCCGCACCATGCATGGGGGGGAAGATGGCAGCGCATGCGGGTCGCCTCAGGCGGCGCCGGTCTCGTTTTGGATGGCGTCGCGGTGTTCGTAGAATTTGCCTGCAAGCTGCGCGATGCGCCGGGCCTGGGGGTAGTTGTTTTCGCTGGATTCTTCTTCGAATTCCTTGAGTAGCTTTTTCTGGGCGCGGCTGAGCTTTTCGGGCACCTCGATGTAGACACGGATGTGCTGATCGCCGGCACGGCCGCTGCGGGGCTGAACGATGCCTTTGCCGCGGAGGCGGAAGACATGGCCTGATTCGGTGCCGCCCGGGACTTTGAGGTGGGTGTAGCCCTGAATGGTGGGGACTTCGATGGTGCCGCCGAAGACGCTGACGGTGAAGGGAATGGGGATGTCGCAATAGATGTCGTCTTCGTGGCGCTTGAAGAGGGCATGCTCTTTGACGTGCATGACGACGTAGAGGTCGCCAGGCGAGCCGCCGCGGGTGCCGCCCTCGCCTTTGCCGGTGAGGCGTAAGCGGGAGCCGGTTTCGACGCCGGGCGGGATTTTGAGGCTGAGCTCTTTGCGCCGCTTGACGCGGCCGGCACCGCCGCACTCGCGGCAGGGCTTGGTGATGACCGTGCCTGCGCCGCGGCAGTCGGGGCAGGGTTGACGCATCTGGAAGAAGCCTGCCTGCATGGTGAGCGCGCCCTGGCCACCGCAACGGCGGCAGCGCTCGGGCTTGGAGCCGGGCGCGGCGCCCGTGCCGCGGCAGTCGCCGCATTCGTCCTGGATGGGGAGGGTGACGTTGCGCTTCGAACCGAAGGCGGCTTCTTCGAAATCGATTTCGAGGTCGAGACGGAGATCGGAACCGCGGTTGGCGGCTTCGCGAGAGCGGCCACGGCCGAAGAAGTCGTCGAAGATGCTGCCGCCGCCGCCGAAGGCGCCCATGAAGGTGCGCAGGGCTTCTTCGAGGTCGATGCCGCCGAATCCGCCGCCGCCCATGCCGCCGCCGGGGCCGAAGGCGGCATGACCGTACTGGTCGTAGCGGCCTCGCTTGACGGGGTCGCTGAGGATTTCGTAGGCCTCGGAGATCTCCTTGAATCTCTCTTCGGCGGCGTGGTCGTTCGGGTTTTTGTCGGGATGATACTGGACGGCCAGTTTCCGGTAGGCCTTTTTTATGACCTCCGGCTCGGCGTCACGGGCTACCCCGAGGACCTCGTAATAATCACGCTTCGTTGCGGGCATGATCCGAGGATTCCTCTTGAGGGTCGGCATCGGCGCCAGGTCCGCTGGAAACGACGACCTGGGCCGGGCGCAATAGTTTCGCGCCGAGCCGGAAGCCGCGGCGGGTCTGCGTCATGACGGTGTCCGCGGGGTGTTCCGGGGAAGGGAGATGCGTGATGGCCTCGTGCTGGTGCGGATCGAAGGGCTGCCCCTCGGCATCAATGGGCTCGAGGCCGAAGCGGCCAAGGTAGCTCATCATCTGATCGAAGATGAGCTGGAAGCCATCGATGACCGAGGCGTTGGCTTCGTGGCTGCGCGCGTTCTGAATGCCCAGTTCGAAGTGGTCGAGCAGGGGGAGCAGCCCGTCGATCAGGTCTGCGTTGGCGGTGGCGATCAGTTCGGCGCGCTCGCGCTGGGTGCGTTTGCGGAAGTTGTCGAAATCGGCTTGGAGACGCAGGAGCCGTTCGTTGAGGCGCTGCACGGCGACATCGGTTTCTTCGGTTGTTTGACCGGCGGGCGCCGCATCTGTGTCGGCTTGCTCAGCGGGCTCCGCTGCAGCGGTCGCCTGCCCTGGTTGGTCTGGCGTCGGGGTTTCCGACTCAGTTGGCTCTGTTTTTCGCTTTGCGTTCATTGACTGGTTCCCAACGTGCTCCATGAAGCGTTCTGAATTCCGCCGCCGTGTCTGCGGCCTGCCGGATTTCCCGGCCTGGAGGGCGCCCGGTCGCTTGGGCCCGTGCCGGGCGTGCGACGAGGGGGGAGAGCATACGGGCTATCTTCGTTTCGTCAACCGCATGGTGTTGCCGCTTTCCGGAGAGCGTTCGTATTCCATGCGGTCGACGAAGGTGCGGATAATATAGAGCCCGAGTCCCCGTTCGTTTCGGTTCGCGAGATACTCCTGCGGCGTAACGAGGTCTTTGCCTTCGAGGTCGAACCCGTCGCCGACGTCGTGGATTTCCACGAGCAGGCCGTCGGGTTCTTCGAAGAACCGCAGCCCGACGCCGGGGTGGGTCGTTTCCTCGGCAGGCGCGCAGGGGCCGTTGTAGCTGTGTTCGATGATGTTGGCGCAGGCTTCGTCGATGGCCATTTCGAACTGCGCCGCCTTGATGGGGTGCATGCCAATCTGCTCGCAGATTTCGAGCGTGGCGGTGCGGGCCAGCGCGAGGTATCGCAGGGCAGCCGGCAACTGGAGCGACACCATGGGCCGACGACGAGATTGGTAGCTATCGCCCACTGGCGAGGCCTCCCCCTGATTATAGTTCAGCGTTCGAATCGAGCGGCGGCGGTTTCTACATCGGGCAGGATTTCGAGAATTTTGTGAAAGCCGAGCAGCTCTACGATGCTTTGGATTTTGGGGGAGACACCGGACAATCTGAGATCTCCGTGGCGTTCGCGGGCGCGCCGAGCGAAGCCAATGAGGGCGCCAAGGGCGGCGCTGCTGATATATTCGAGACGGGCGCAGTCAAGGACGACCTTATGGTGTTCGAGTTCGCGCAACTCGTTGAGGGCCGTTTCGAGTTGTGGAAAGGAGTAGGCGTCGAGGGAGCCTTCCAAGTGCAGAATATCAATATGGTCCAGCGCTTCCCGTTGGATCGTGCATCCTCTCATGAGTCGTCCCCGTTCTCTTCGGGCTTCTGTTCGCTGCGCGCAAGGTCGTCGCGCAGGTAAGCGAGCACGTCGGTGAATTTCGGCACGTTGCCTTCCGATACGGCGCCGAGGTTTTCGTGGGCCTCGATCATCGTTTCGGTGGTGAGTCGTTGCGATTCGGAGGCGGCTGGCAAGCGGTCGAGTTCTTCGGTTTCTTCCAGCACGCGCAAGTGCTCCGGAGGCGTAGCACCGAGCATGAAGGGGCGGATGACACGATCCAGGCCGAGGGTGGCCAGCAGGGAGCGGGTGCGGGGCGACAGGTTCACCATCAGGATTTCGCCGCCGCAGCGCTGTTTGAGGCGGAAGGCAAGCCCCGCGAGAACCCCCATAAAGGTACTGTCCATGCCGACGCAATCGGTCATATCCAGCACGATGCTGCGCGCGTCCTGATCGATGGCCGCGGTGCCGAACTGTTTGAGGGCAACGCTGTTCTTGAAGTTGCCCCGGCCAACAACGCGCACATAGGCCGTCGGGTCGTGGATGACGACAAGGATCTGATCTTTGATGGGGCGTTGCTCGGTCATGGTGTGGATGCAGCCCATGAAGACGAACGCTTTTCGGCCAGTACGCGGCTCTCTTGCTCGACGCGCACACGCCACGCGGTGACCGTGCCGCCGCTTTGCAGGGCAGCAGGCCCGATCTCGAAAGTCGCCGTTCGGCGCTCCCGCACATCGAAAGGGTAACGAATCATCAACTGTTGCATTTCTCGAACTCGTTCCTGGCGGTACTCGAAACGCAAGACCACCCCCGCCCGCAAGGCCTGACCGACAGGCTGCCACTCTACGCGGAAAACCTCACCCGTCGGCGTAGCCGGATCTTCCAACAAAAATCTTCCAAGGCGCAACTCAACCGGCGCGGCCTCGCTGTTTGCCGGCGCCTGCTCCCGCTCATGGACGACCCGCAGAATGCGCGCCCGTTCGGCAGCCTCGGCGCTTGCCAGGGCGGCCGAAAAGATAACGAGACAGAGCCACCCGCACCACGCTTTCCTTGCCATGAAAAGAATTCCGTTCAACACGTTTTACAATTCGCGAAACGCTATCACTCCTCGCGCGCGCCTGTCAACGCCCGGACAACGGCCCAGACATCCGACGAGTGCCGCTCTTTCGATGGTTGAATGCCGTAACCGTTTCGTCCTCGACTTCGCCGAAAAGTGTGGCCCCCGTACGTCAGCCCCAGCGGCATGCTGGACCGGATTGGACGAGAATCAGACAAATGAATTATATATAAACTAAATGTTTGGCATGCCATTCAAGTGGTGTATTGTGTCACCAACAAAGCCGATTAGGTTTTCGGCGGTCTGCTTGTGAAGAGGAGGAATCTGGGAATGAGGAGCGTTTGCATGAGGAAGTTGCTGTGGTGTGTTGGGTTGAGCATTGCGATGGGCGGGGGCTCGTCGTTGCGGGCGGAAGAGCGGGATGACGCCGGCATCAGGCTGGATACGATAACAGTGCTGGGGCGGCGCCAGGACGCCAGTCTGCTGCCGGGCTCGGTGGCGGTGGTGACGGAGGAAATGATCCGCCAGGTTCAGCCGCGCTCAACAGAGGATGTATTGCGACGCGTACCCGGAATCTACGTGAAAGGCGAAGAGGAAAACGCGGTGGTCGTCAACGTGGGCGTGCGGGGGCTGCCGGCCGGAGACTACAAGACGCTCGTTCTGGAAGATGGGGTGCCGATTCAACCGGGCATTTTTGTCGGGAACTCCCGCTACTACAACCCGCGCATTCAGCGGATGAGTGGCGTTGAGGTTTTGAAGGGTGCTTCTTCGCTGCGGCACGGCCCGAATACGATTGGCGGGGTGATCAACTTTCTGAGCAAGACGCCGGAAGACGGCGTTTCGGTCGGTGGCCGGGTTGGCTCCTGGGAGACGCGCGAGGGCAGCGTCGAAGCGGGTGCCAGCACCGAGGCCGGCGATGTGCGTATTGGTGTCATTGCCACGCGCGCCCGGAGTGACGGCTTCATGGATAAGAGCTATGACATGACCGATCTCATGGTCAAGGGCGGGGTCGCCATCGGGGATCAGCATTATGTCGGCGCCAAGTTCCTGTATTATGAGACGGACGCCAATATTTCCTACCGCGGCCTGTTTCCCGATGCCTACCGGGCCGGCGCCCAGTTCAATCCCGCTCCGGACGACTGGTTCCTGACGGAGCGCATCGCCTTCGACCTCCGCCACGACTGGCAGATTAGCCCGGATATCAGTTTGCAGACGCTGGCCTATTGGAGCGACATGAACCGGGACTACTGGCGGTTTCTACTCAATGCCGAAAGCCCCACGACCGTGAATGCGGATGGTTTCCGCGTGTGGAACTACGGTGACGAGGTGCAGGGGAATAACCGCTCCTTTGAGCGGCTTGGTTTCGATTCGCGACTGACGGTCCGCCATGCGACCTTCGGGATCGAGAACGAGTCGGAGCTGGGGGTGCGCGTGATGGGCGAAGAGATGCTCGATCAGACGGTGCGGGCGGACCGGGCAACCCCCCGGCAACCGAATCAGCCGCTGCTTCGGGACCGGCTCGATTCGGCCGAGAGTCTGGCGGTCTTTGCGCAGAACCGTTTTGATGTCACGGAGGCGTTTTCGCTGACGGCGGGGCTGCGTGTGGAGACCTACGAGCAGAAGCGGAAAGACCTGCGTCGCGGGGGCCCTTCCGATCGATTCTCCAACACCGAGGTGATGCCGGGGGTTGGGGCCACCTGCCGGTTTGCTCCCTTGGCGCAGACATTCGGCAGTGTTTACCGCGCTTTCGCGCCGCCGTTGGTCGGCAGTGTGATCGGCGTTGACTCACCGCCGACCGACGCGGAGACCTCGGTGAATATCGAGGCGGGCGTGCGAGGCGCGGAGGGACGCCTCGATTATGAGGTTACCGCTTTTCAGATGGATTTTTCCAACCAGGTGGACCCGGGGGTGTCGGGCATCAGGGATCCGAATGAGGGCAGCGCTCTGATTCAGGGTGTGGAGGGCGCCCTGGGGTATGATTTCGACAATGGGTTCCGGCTGGGCGCCAATGTGACCTGGATTCCGACGGCGGAATTTGGTGAGGATCGCCCTGGTGAGGCCCTTAAGGGCAACCGGCTCCCCTATTCACCCGAGTGGATGGGGAATCTTTCACTCGGATACCAGGTTGGCCGCCTGGAAATGGCCCTGCTGCTCAATGTGGTGGGCGAGGCGTACGGAGACGGCATGAACGCCAAGGATCTCACCACCGAAAAGAGCGGCACATGGGGTGGTTTGATGTCGAGCTACTACACACTGGATCTGACGGGCCGCTATGCGGTCACGCCGAATCTGAGTCTGTTTGGTGCGATCAAGAACCTGACCGACGAGCTGTATATTGCGGGCCTGCGCCAGGGGATTTATGTCGGCCCCGAGCGCAACTTCGAGGTGGGCGCGCGATATACCTTCTAGCCCTCTTGGGGGCTCCCGGGTCAAAGCCGCTGGCGTTGCCAGACCAACTCGACACTGGGAAGCTTGGCGGAGCCGCCTGCTTCGTAAAGACTCTCACCATCCAATTCCAACAGGCCGCCGACCTGCAGGCTGCCATAGAGCCGCGCCTTGTTCTGGATCCAGAAGTTGGAAAGGTCGGGTGCGTAAATGTGTCCGAACAACAAGGAGTTGCTGTCGATCTTCATGTTGCCGGCGGAGGGGGAGAGGATCGAGAGGCGATCGGGCTCGCCGGAGGTGTTGAGGAGGGAGTTGTTGAGCACCTGAAGGTCGCCGGTCACATAG
>SLOV01000141.1 GCA_007132345.1 Kiritimatiellia bacterium | reverse complement strand
TGGACGGAGAAAACGTAGGCTCGATCGTGCGCTGGATCGGCCACGACGCCGCCATCTTCGGCGGCAACTCGGGTGGAGCCCTCGTGAACCTGCGGGGCGAAGTGATCGGCATCAACGAGATCAAGTTTGGGCTGGGCGGCGCGATCCCCGCGAATCTTGCCAGGCAGATCGCCATGCAGTTGATCGAACAGGGCCGTGTCGCGCGCAGTTGGCTTGGCCTGGAGGTGCAGCCATTGCTCATGCACGGTGGAGATGAGGAAGGCATCCTCGTCGCCGGGGCCTTGCCCGGCTCGCCCGCCGAGGAGGCGGGATTCCAGTCCGGCGACCTGCTGCTCTCCCTCGACGGTATGCCCTTCACGGTGCGCCACGCCGAGGAAATGCCACTGTTCAATCAGTTTGTTGCCGACCTGTCGCGCGGCGTCGAAGTGACCGCCCTCGTCCGGCGCGGAGAAGAGGAGATCGACCTGAGTCTCCTGCCTGTAGCCTGGGAGGAGGCCCGGCCGCGCACCTTCGAATTCCGCGAGTGGGGCATGACGGGCCGCGATATCTCCCGCGCTTATGCGCTCGAAAAGCAGTTGCCCGACCGCGACGGCGTGCTGGTCACTTCGATCCGTCCCGGCGGCCCCTGTGGTGAAGCGAAGCCGATGATTCCGGTCGGCGCGATCATCACGAAGGTCGGCGAAACGCCCGTGACCGGCATCGACGATTTTCGTGCCGCAACTGAAGCGATTGTGGCTGGCGAAGATCGCCCGGTGCCGACGATGGTCTCGTTCCGCTCGGGCCGCGACGAACTCACCACCGTGGTGCGAATTGGCATTCAGCCGCAGGAAGATCCCGCCCGCGAGGCGCGCCGCGCGCACCTGGCGGTCTCTTCGCAGGTCATTACCCGCGAGCTCGCCCCCTACTTCGGAGACCCGGCCATGACCGGCGTGCGGGTGACGCGCGTGCACCCGAACTCGAATGCCGAGGATGCCGGATTAGAGGTCGGCGATCTGATTCTCGCCGTCGATGGCGAGCCGGTGCGCGCTGCGCGGCCGGAGGACCACGAGGTCTTCCCGACCCTGATCCGGCAATACCGCATCGGGAGCGAAGTGGAACTCTCGGTTCTGCGCGGAGACGAGTCGCTGACCCTCCTTGCGGAGTTGGTCCGTGCGCCGCCACCAGCCCGTGAGTTAAGGCGCTATACTGACAACCGCTTTGACTTCAGCGTGCGCGACTTGAGCGAAACGGACCGACTCTCACCCGATCTTGAGACGGCGGATACGGGCGTACTCGTCGTCTCCGTGCAGCAGGGCGGCTGGGCCGCGCTTGGAAAGGTGTCAGGGGGTGACTTGATTCAGGAAGTGAACGGCGAGCCGGTGCGGGATGTCGACCAGTTCGAATCGGTGATGGAACGCCTCTCGCACGAACAACCCCGCGCCGTGGTCTTGCGCGTTCAGCGCGGAGTACGGACCTTCTTCCTCGAACTCGAGCCCGACTGGGAAGGCGCATTGCGCCGAGATGAACCAAACAACCGGAGCGATGCATGAAACAGAACCTACTCGCCGCTTTACTGCTGGCCGCGCTTTTCGCGCCCGCACAGGGCGCAGCCCTCGAAGAAACCGGAAGGCGCCTCGTCAAAGACCTCAGCGATGCGGTCGTCACTGTGCAGATCGTGGTACAGCAGGGCATCAGTTTCGGTGGCCAGGAACGGACGGTACAGGAACAGAAGAGTGAAACGACCGGGACCATTATCGGCCCGGACGGACTCACGGTCGTTTCCCTGACAACCGTCGATCCGAGCGCCATGGTGGACCGGCTGATGCGCAGCGGCAGGGATGGCATGTCGAGCGACTTCGATTTCGATGTCAACCTCACCGATGCCCGTCTCTTAATGCCCGATGGGCGCGAAGTGCCCGCCACGATGGTCTTGCGAGACCGTGATCTAGACCTCGCCTTTCTTCGGCCCATCGCGCCGCAGGCCAACCCGTTCGTCTATGTCGATCTCACCGCATCTCGCGATGTAGAACTGCTCGACGCGGTCTTTGTGGTCTCGCGCATGGGCCGGGTCGGCGCACGTCAACCTGCGATCTCCATGGATCGGGTTCACGCGCAGATCAAGAGGCCGCGCCCCTTCTATGTTTTGAGTCAGACAATGGCGGCGGCCAACAAACTGGGGGCGCCTGTCTTTGGTGAGGATGGAGCACCGGTTGGGGTGCTGGTTCTTCGCTCGGTCGCAACCCCGGGCAGCGGCGGTATGAGCGGCATGTTTGGTGGCCTGGAGGCCATGGGCATGCTGCCGATCGTGCAGCCTGCCGTCGATATTCTCGAAACCGCCGAGCAGGTCCCCCCCGCGCCCGAGCCGGACCCCGACCCCGACCCCGCAGGCGCGGAAGAAGAGCACGCAGAACACGAGCATGCGGAACACGAGCATGTAGATGACGAGTATGCGGAAGAGGAGCATGCGGAAGAGGAGCAAGGGGACGAGGAATAGAGGGGTGCTGGGTGTCGGGTTTCGGTCTCCTCAACGTGCGCGACTGCTTGGTGTAGGACGGTCTTCCCAGGCCGTCCAGCGGTGCACAAGCCGCTCTTTACCCGCTCCGGCCCTGAACGCAATAGGCTTTGCAATGGCTCGGCCGCGTCCTGGCCGCCATAGCGCGAAAGGTGCCTCGGCGCCTTCCCCGTCCGGGAGTAATGGGATGGAGCGGACGCGCTCTCGGCCGCAATCGCCGGAGGCGACGGCGGCTCCGCGTCCGGAGCAGAGCCGGAGGCGACGGCGGCTCCGCCTCCGGAGCTCATTGAATGGAGCGGACGCGCTCTCGACCGCAATCACCGGAGGCGACGGCGGCTCCGCGTCCGGAGCAGAGCCTGTGCCGCTTTCCGGCTCGGTAAGCCGAGCCGCTCCGGTCCTGAATTCAATAGACCTTGCAATGGCTCGGCCGCGCCCTGGCCGCCATAGCGCGAAAGGCGCGTCGGCGCCTTCCTCGTCCGGGAGTAATGGGATGGAGCGGACGCGCTTCCCCGTCCAGAGCAGAGCCTTGGGCCGCTTTCCGGCTCGGGTAGCCGAGCCGCTCCGGTCATGAACTCAATAGATTTTTGGGAATGGAGCGACGCCACTGACCACTGACCACTTTCCTGACCCCCGACCACTTCCCCACCATCTCCGCATTCCCTCTTGACGCCTTCCCCGGTATTCTTTATTACGTACTACCTAATACGGAGTAGCACGTGATCGAATCCTGGATGACTCAACTGCGGAAGGGGCTGCTGGAGTACTGCGTCTTGCTGGTGCTGCGCCGGGGCGAGAGTTACGGCTACGAAATCGTGCAGGCCCTCAAGCAGATCGAGGACCTCTCCGTATCGGAGAGCACCGTTTATCCCATCCTCGGCCGGCTGCGCGACGAACGATATCTCAAGGCCCGCGATGTCCCCTCCGCCGCCGGACCGCCCCGCCGCTATTTTTCCCTCACGCCCGCCGGAAAAGTGCGGCTCAGCGAAATGAATGCCTACTGGTCCGTGCTAGTCGAGGCCCTCTCTCAACTCAAGTCCGCTAACCCGAAGGACAATAAGAAACGATGACCCTGCATCCCAGTCTGGCAGAACGGGTGGAGCGCTATCTCGCCGCGGTCGAACAGCATCTGAAAGACAAGTCGCCTGAGGTGCGCCAGGAGGTCGTGGCAGGCCTGCGCGACCACATCATGGAAGCCCTGCGCCGCGCCCAGGAAGAAGGCGCCGAGGAGGAGGCACTGGACCGAATCCTCGCAGAGATGGATCCACCCGAGTCCTATTCGGAAAGCGATTCGGAAAGCGGCGACCCCGCTGTGGCCCGCGCCGCTTCGGCCACGTCCAGCCCCTGGTTCTGGTTGGCGCTCGCGTTCCTCTTCGTCAACGCCTATGGCGTCTGGAAATGGATTCATCCCCAAGCCCCGCTGCCGCCGACACCACCCGAGTCGGTCTCCACCCAGAAACCCGCGCCGCCATCGCGGGAAATCGTTTCTGCCTTGCGCCTGCAAAGTGTCGAGCAAGTTGACCTCTCTTCGACGCGCGAGGCGACGGTACGGCTGATCTTCACCGATGCGCCGGACCTGGATCTGTTATCGCGCTTCCTGCGCCTCACCGCCGATCGGCAGACGGAGATTCCCTATCGTATTCTGGGTCGCGCGCGCTCCGAAACCGTTCTGATCCAGACCGACCCGGTGCGCAGCGACCGCCTGCATTACGAAGTGCGGCCTGGACTGCCTTCCGCTGGCGAGGCCAACCCCACAGACCGCACGCAGCGCGCTCATCTCTCTCTCCGCCCTTCGCTCGAGTTCCGGCGTCTGGAAGCGAGGAGTCCATCCTTCGAAGAGCCAATGCTGGTTGGGGAGTTCACTGTCTTGCCCGAAAGCGACGGTGTTGAGCGCTATGTGGCCATCGAGCCTGCCGTTTCGTACACGGTGGAAGCCGCCTCACACTGGCGGGGCGGCGGCATCCGGATTCGCGGCGAGTTCGAGCCCGGCGGCGTCTACAGCGTCACCTTCAAAGAAGGGCTTCGCGCGGCCAACGGCTCCGTCCTGCTGGAGAGTATCACGCGACGCGTGCAATTCCCGCAACGCGCACCCGCACTGCGATTTCAACATCGTGGTCGATACCTCGCCCCCGCGGGCCAGCTCCTTGTGCCGATCGAAGGGGTGAATATCGAAGAATGGACTGCATCGCTCCGTCCCGTCTTCGCCAATAATCTGGTGCATCTCGCCCTTCGCGAAACTGGGGCATCCTCGCACTGGGGGCCTTTGACGCGATCGCTCACGGGCCCGACTGTCGTGCAGACGAACCAGTGGTCCGCCCCGCCGAATCGTCAAAGTCGTGGATTCGTGCAGCTCCGCGCCCTGGCGCCATCCGAACCGCGCGGCGTCTACTGGTTGGAAGTCGGCGCCCCAAAGGCAAGCGGAGAGGGCCGCCTCGTGGTCGTCACGGACCTCGGCATCGCGGCCCGTGCGTATGAAGGCGGTTTGTTGGTCTGGGTGAACTCGCTGCAAACAGCCACGCCGATTGCCGATGTGCTGGTCACGGCCTATGCGGAAAACAACCAGCCGATCGGCGATGGGTTCACGGACGAACAAGGACTGGTCCGTATCGACCTGACCGAAGGCGAGAGGCCCTTTCTGATCACGGCCCAGCGGGAAGGGGACCTCTCCTACATCGATCTACGCCGCACCCGCGTGGGGCAGGGCACTGGCTTGAGCGGCGCTCCTTACCTCAAGGCCGACGAGTTGGAAGCAGCCGTCTTCAGCGAGCGTGGCGTCTACCGCCCCGGCGAGACGGCCTTCCTGCAAGCACTCGTACGCGACAACCAGATGGAAGCGCCGCGGCCATTTCCCGTTCTCTTCCGGGTGCGCCGTCCGGATGGCCGTGTCTATCGCGACCTCTCCGTGATGCTCGACGAGTTCGGCGCCGCCTCCGCCACCGTTGAGTTGCCGGACTTTCTCCCCACTGGCCGCTACACCATGGAACTCGCCATGCCCGGCACACACACGCTGCTCGGCCAGACCACCGTCGCCCTGGAGGATTTCGTGCCGCCGCAGATTCGCGTGGACCTCCTCTCGCCGCGCGACCGGCTCGTCGGCGGAACGGCCCTCACCTTTGGCGTACGCAGCGAGTACCTGTTCGGCCGCCCCGCTGGCGGCTTGCCCGCCTCTGGCTTTGCAACGGTTAAGGCCGTAGCCTTTGCCCCGCGCCAATGGCCCGACTGGCGGTTTGGCGATGACGAAAAGACCTTTGCACCCATCTACCTGCAACTCGGCTCGCAAACGCTCGATGCCGAAGGGCACACCAGCTTCACGGTCGAGACCCTGCGCGCCTGGCGACCGCCCGCCGCCCTGCAAGTGGTGCAGCAGGCCAGCGTCATGGAGGCGGGTGGCCGTGCCGTCACGGCGTATGGCGCAACCGACCTGGACCTTTATCCCTTCTACATCGGCCTGCGCCGCACCGGCGAAGGGGCCATGCGCGTTGGCGAACCCGAGCGCGTTCAAATCGTGCAGATCACGCCGGACGGCGAACCCGTGGCCGAGGGCAAACCACTGGCCCTCGCACTCTATGCGGTCCAATGGAACTCCGTGCTCCGACGCAACGCCCAGGGCCAATACGAGTGGCGCTCGGAGAAACAGCAAACCCTCGTGCAGGAAGACACCATCGCGGCGGGCGGCGAACCGACCGAGTGGACGTTTACCCCGAACCGCACCGGCGAGTTCGCCTTGGTTGCCCGCGATCCTGCCTCCGGCGCCTCAACGCGTATTCATCTGCGTGCCGCCTCGCACGAGCATGACTGGGTGGAATGGAGCCGCGAGCGGCCCGGTCGCGTAGAACTCTCCTGGGACCGCGAACGCTATCGACCCGGCGACACGGCGCAACTCACGGTCAAAGCGCCATTCCGCGGCACGGCTCTGCTCACCATCGAATCCGACCATGTCCGCGAGGCCCGCGTCGTCACCCTTGCGGAGAACACCGCCACCATCGACATCCCCGTACTGGCCGCTTATGCCCCCAACGTCTATTGCGCCCTCACCATCATCCGCCCCGCCGATGCGGGCGCCGAGTGGAATCCGCATCGCGCCGTCGGCGCGGTCGTGTTGCCGGTCGAACGCCCCAACACGCAACTGGTCATCACCCTGAAAGCGCCGCAGACCCAAACACCGCTCTCCCGACTCACCACCTCGCTGCGTGTGCTCGACGAGAACGAAGAACCTGTTCGCGGCAAGGTCACCCTCATGGCCGTGGACGAAGGCATCTGCATGCTCACCGCGTTCGAGACCCCCGACCCGAACCGCACCTTTAATGCCCAACGCCGCCTCGGCATCACTGCGTTCGATCTCTACCACGAGCTGATGCCCCTCGTGGACGAATCGCTCATTGGCGTCACGCCGCCGGGCGGCGACGCGGGCGACGCCCTGCGGAGGCGACTCAGCCCCATCCGCGCCGCGCGCTTCCGCCCCGTAGCCCTCTGGCAAAGCGATGTCGCCCTCGACAGCGACGGTCGCGCCGTCATCGACCTCGACATCCCCGAGTTTACCGGTGCGCTGCGCCTCATGGCCGTGGCCTATAACGCTACACAGGCCGGTTCCGCCGATGCAAAGGTCGAAATCAAGCGCGACTGGATCGTGCAGCCCGCCCTGCCTCGCTTCCTCGCGCTGGGCGACCGCAACGATGCCTCGCTGCTCCTCATGAACGAAAGCGATTCACCGATCGAGGCCGTCGTGCGCATCGATTGCGAAGGTCCCCTGCAAAGCGACGTTTCCGAAGAGACCGTCACTCTTTCCCCCGGCGCATCGCACCGCCTCGCGTTCACGCTCACCGCAGGCCCCGCGCCCGACAAAGCCGTGTGCACCCTCCATGTGCAAGTTGGCGATCAGTCCTTCCATGAGGCGGTCGAGATCCCGGTTCGTCCCGCGGGCGGACTGCACGTTCACACCAGCAACCAGGTGCTAGAACCCGGCGCGCGTGTAACCCTCTCGCCGCCCGCCGACTGGCTGCCCGCCACGCTCTCTCAGGTCGGTGCCATCTCGGCGCTGCCCGCGCTGAACTGGAGCCGCGCCCTGGAGTACGTCGTGCAGTATCCGTACGGCTGCCTGGAGCAGACCGTCTCCGGCGCCTTCCCGTTCCTCCATTCCAGTAACTGGGAGGAACGCCTCTTGCCCGGCCCGCTCGCCCTCGGTGACCCTGCACAACACGTGCGCGCCGCGATTCTGCGCGTGCTCTCCATGCAGCAGGCAGGCGGCGGTTTCAGCCTCTGGCCCTTCGCCAACACGGCCGACTCGACCGCCTCGCTCTACGCCGCCCACTTCCTTGTCGAGGCGCAGGCCGCGGGCTACGAGGTGCTGGACGACCGCTTCGAAGCTGCCCTGCGCTGGCTGCGCGATCGCCTCGACCGCACCGTCCATATGAATGCCGACGAACCCGCCTGGCTTGACGACATGGACGAGCGCGCCTACGCCTGCCATGTACTTGCGCTCGCTGGTCGACCCGACCACGGCTGGAACGCGCGGCTCGCCGACCAGTTCGACCGCCTCTTCTTCGCCTCACAAATCCACACAGCCTCCGCCCTGCTGCTTTCCGGCACGCCGCGTCAGGCCTGGCCCCTCCTCGAGGCCATGCCGCAGCCCGCGCCGCGCGCCCGCATTCCCGGCCGTATCCTCAACAGCGACATCCGCGAAGCCGCTCTACTCCTCTCCGCGTGGCTCGATGCCGATCCTTCGCACGAGCAGGTTGACCAACTCGCGCACTACTTGAACAGCCGACAGCAAGACGGACACTGGGGCAACACGCAGGACAACGCCATGGCCCTGTTGGCCTTCGGCAAATACGAGCAGCGCCGCGCCCAGGCCCCACGCGATTTCCGAGGGGCCATCACGCAGGCGGACAGTAGCGAACGCGATTTCTCGCACGAAGAAGATATGCAGTGGACGGTGGAGCAGGGGAGTGACCTGTACGTTACGATCGTTAACCACGGTCCCGGCTCTGCTTACCTCATGGTCCGCTACGAAGGCGTGTCACCGGAACCGGAGCCGGAGAAGAGTCACGGCGTTGCGATCCGTCGCGACTTCCTCGATCTGGCAGGCGCACCTCTCGATCCATCCACGCGCAGACAAGGTGATCTTGTTATTGTCCGCCTCCAGATCGATCCCATGAACCGCAGGCTCGATCATCTGGTGATCGAAGACCTGCTCCCTGCCGGTTGGGAAATCGAAAATCCGAACCTTGCCACGGCGCATCGTCCTGCATGGCTGAGCGGACAGGTATTGCCTACGCGCTTCACAGACTTGCGCGACGACCGGTTGCTCCTCTTCACCGGCCAGATTGCCACGCCGCAACACTTCTACTACACCGTGCGCGCCGTCTCACCGGGCGAGTATCGCTATCCACCGGTGGTCGTATCGGGAATGTACGAACCGGAAATCCGCGCCGTCTCCGGCGGCGGCATCGTGCGGGTGTTGGAATGAGGGCTCCACTTCTGAACACCAGGCGCCGACTTTCTCGGTTCATCGCGGCAGCAACCGATGACGAAGTTCTGGAGTGCGGTGAGAAGCGAAGCGCCGCACCGCTTTCTCAACGTCGTGGTTGTGCCGCCCCGACGTTGTTTGCTTCTGAGAGGAAGATAGAGGACAAAAGCG
>SLOV01000245.1 GCA_007132345.1 Kiritimatiellia bacterium | reverse complement strand
TTCGCTCGCTACGGCGGGCAGGCGAGAACCCGCGCTCCAAAATGTGGAGTGCGCTTTCTTGAAAGCGCTTTTTTTCGGGGGTTCTTGAACCCCCGGAAACGCAACGAATGACAGCCCTGTCCTTCACCATGCAATTGTGCACAGCGCTGGATCGCAGGAGGCCACGGCACGGCTTGAATTAATCGACACTCCCCGTACAACGTGGCCTCAGCGCATCTGTCCAACAGGCTACGCCGCTGGCTCCCCTGCATCAATTGCAGCGTCAGCGCGTTGGAACTCAAATCAATCGGCGTTCCGGTTTCCTCTCCAGTCGGTATCTGGGAGTCGCAGGCCGCGGACGATACGGGCGGGCAGAGCGGACAAATGTGAATCGCGATGAACCAGAATCGCGTTGTGCTCCGCGGCGCAGCCGGCAATCAGGGCATCGGCAAGCGGCAACCGAATAGATGTGGCCTCACGCAGATGCACCGCCTGGTCCACCACCTCGGGCGTAATCGCACACTGCCGCAGCGGCAGGCTCCGATAGAGGGAAAGCGCCCTGGTGAGGTCGGAATCGGACACGCCGCAACGCTTCAAGACATAGCGTGCTTCAAACCAGGTGATGACGCAGACCCCGATCTGGTCGGGACGTTCGCCGAGCAGGCGATCGACTTCGTCTGCGCCTGGCTGTGCAAGGAAGTGCGCGCATAGCGCCGAGGTATCCAGTAGATGTGTCACGCACGACGCCTCCGTCGCGTTCTACCATCCTTCTCCTGCGGCAATGGGTCGTCCTGTTCGCGAAGCTCGGCAAGAATGCGGGCACTATCCGGGGCCTTCGCCGCGTAGCGTTGCCCAATCTCGCGGACAGTGCGCAGGGTTTCGCGGGGGCCCGGTAGAATGCGAACGCGGAGTTCGCCTTCCCGGCCGGTCTCCTGCCAGTCGAGCCGTGCGCCGGGCTCAATAGAGTGGCGGCGGGCCAACTCCGCCGGAATGGTGATTTGATTCTTGCCCGTCACCGTGGTTTGCATCGTCCGTGACTCCTATGATTCAAGGAGAACTATAGATCCTTGAAAGCGCCAACGCAAGGTATTCGGAGCACTCTTCGCGACGAGTACCGCGGGCAGCGACTGTCCGCCCAGTTCACAGATCTCGATCTGTTCCTCTCGCAGACGATCTGCCACCCCCTCATCGCAAAACATCAAAATGTGGCGGGCCGGGCTTAACGGAGTAAACGCCATGTTGCATAACGGGCCAGAAGGTGGCCGTCACTCTTTCAGAATCGTACCGCTGGTCCTTGTGGAAGAAGACTCCCACGGCAGAGCTTGATGGAGTATCGGGCTGGGTGGCTGGTTCCAAGACCCATCGGGGAGCAGGATGCTCCCCCTACTCTGGTGGGGCACATCCTGATTGGCGGATGCGTCTACCAGGCGTCCACACGCACCGTGCCCCTACACTTACTCGTACTCCTGCTCGTACACTCAAATCTCCTCAAAGGAGGTGTGAAGTTTGAGATCCAACCTCCGATCTCCGACTTCTGACCTCAGCCCTTCGTCCTCCGTATTCCAGGATTCGACAAAGGCTCTCTCCAGAGGCGGGCCAGGCGCGACAAAGGGGGTTGAGCGCCCGGACGGGTGCTTATGCTGGGCAAACCGTTCTCTCCCGAATGGCGCCAAGGCACCGGCCCCGGAAGCGGGACCGCTCCCGTCCTTTGTCGCCCCCTCTTTGCCTGCCCTGCGTAGCCGAAGGCGAAGCGGGATCGACTCCCGCAAAGGTCTCTCGATAGAAGCATACCGTAGAGTATCCTGGCGCAACCGTTACTCCAGCCGCCCCTCAACTTCCCATTCGTGTTTGGTAGCTGTACGAGTAGGAGTAGGAGTAGGAGCAAGATTAAGGGTGGCCGACCGATGAACGCTCAGGTTCGCATCATCGAATGCCTGCCTTGTCGTTTCATCCCGTTCTCGTCCTCGGCCTTTCCCGACTTTCAGGAGAGACGGTTGCGGATTGACGTTATGGCGCGGTGCCCGATATGATTCAGGGCAACTCGATGAGGATCGGATCGACCATCCTGGCGAACGACAAAGCACCGCGGGTCAGCGCGTTCCCGCGGAGGCCCCGTTTCGATATCCTCCGCCGCTGGCTGGCGACGGGGATCGCCCTGGCGATCCTTTGTGCGACCCCCTGCTCCGCCGGCCGAGGTGCGACGGATGCACGCAAATACGCGGTCATCGCCGCCTTTCTCTATAACTTTTTTCTCTACGTCGAATGGCCGGACGATCCAGACCTGAACGAGGGGCCGCTGACTATCGGGGTCCTCGGAGACAACCCGTTTGGCGAAGCGCTCAATGCCCTCGAGAAGCGGCACGTGCAAGGGCGGGCCATTGAAGTGTTGCTTTTCGATTCCGTGGAGAGCCTTGTTGGTACGCATATCCTCTTCTTGCCCACCACCAGTGCCGGACGTCTTCCCGAGGTGCACCGCGCGCTGAAGGGACGGCCGGTGCTCACAGTCGGTGAATCGGAGAATTTTACCCGCAATGGCGGGGTGGTGCGCTTCTTCGAAACCGGCGATGCCCAGCGCATCGGAGTAGAGATTAACCAGACGGCGGCCGCGGCACTGGAACTGCGGATTCGCGCGAAGCTGCTCCGGCTGGCGAGCCTGGTCGAGTATCCCCTGCCCGCCCCCAATTCATGAGCGATGCATTCTCCCGCCCCCCGGACCCCTGAATATGGCTAGGCGATCCCTCGAGCATAAACTGACGTTCATCGTCGAGCTGACGATCGCCACCGCGCTCCTGCTGGCGTCCGCGGTGCTGATTGCGCAACGGGCCTATCTCTCCAGGCAATGGCTAATCGAGGATCTGGACGCACTGGCCAAAATCACCGCCAACAACAGCATGTCTTCGCTGGCGTTCCGCGATCCGGGCGATGCCACGGAAATTCTGGCCGCCCTGCAGGCACAGCGCACCATCGAAGGGGCCTGTATCTATGATGCCGACGGCAACGTCTTCGCCACCTACCAGCAGAGCGGTCTGGATGCGCCATTCGAACCGCCCCCCGTGGAGCCGGAAGGATACCGCACCGAAGGACGCCGCCTCCTGCTCTTCCGCGATATCGTGCAGAACGAGGTCCACCTCGGCACCCTGCTGCTGCAAGTGAACTTCGACCCGCTTTACCAGCGGATGTATGGCGATATCCTCCTCGCGCTGCTTGTTATCCTGGTCACGATTGCACTGGCCTCCTTTCTCGCCCGACGCCTGCAACGCCGGGTCATCGGCCAGATTTCGGGCGTTGTGCAACTCGCCGATCAGATTGCCGCCGGCGCACTGCCGCCCCGCATGGAGCACGCGACCGACGACGAAATCGGGGACCTGGTCCGCTCCTTCAACCAGATCGTCGACACGACCAAGGGGGTCGTGCGCCAGACGCAGACCCTGGCGCATGGCGACTACTCCATCACCATTCAGCCCCGCTCGGAAAAGGACGAACTCAGCCATGCCCTCATCCAGATGACCGAGGCCTTAAAGGACTTTCATGAAGAGAGCACGCGCCAGAACTGGCAGAAGACCGCGCTGAGCGAACTGAATAAGCGGATGCGCGGCGAGCAGGAGATCGAGGAACTCACCCAGAATATTCTCAACGCGCTGGGCGAAGCGGTGGAGGCCGCCGTCGGCGCTCTCTACCTGGCCGAGGGCGAAGGACTGCGCTTCTCCGCCGGCTATGCCTGGCGCGCCGATGCGGGAACCCCCGCCTTTCACCGCATCGGCGAGGGGCTCATCGGTCAGGCGGCCCTGGAGCGCCGCTCGCTCGGCATTGACGATGTCCCTCCCGAAGCCTGCGTCTACCGCACCGGGATCGTGGATGTAACCCCACGCTATCTGGTGGCGTTTCCCCTCCTGCGCGAAGACGACCTGGTGGGCGTCATCGAGTGGGGCCGGGTTCATCCTTTCACTGCCGACCAGAAGAACCTCCTGGCCCAGGCCACGGAGGCCATGGCCATCGCGATTTCTTCCGCGCAGTCCCGGCATCGCCTCGGCCAACTTCTCGAAACGACGCAGCAACAGTCAGAGGTGCTCCAGCAACAGCAGCATAATCTCCAGAGGACCAACCGCGAACTCGAAGAGCGAACCGACCTGCTGGAGAAACAGAAGCAGGAGATCCATCGCCAGAACCGCGCCCTGGAAGATGCGCAACTCGATCTCGAACGGAAAGCGCGCGAACTGGAGGCCGCCAGCCGCTACAAGTCCGAGTTTCTGGCCAACATGTCGCACGAACTGCGCACACCCCTGAACAGTCTGCTGATCCTCAGCAAGCTGCTCGCGGAAAACAAGGACGGCAATCTGTCTGAAAAGCAGGTTGGCTTTGCCGAAACCATTCATAAGGCGGGCTCCGACCTGCTCCTGCTCATCAACGATATCCTGGACCTCTCCAAGGTCGAAGCCGGCAAGATGGAGTTCAACATCGAACCAGTCCGCACGCGGGACCTCTGCGACGCGTTCGAGGGGATCTTCCGGCACATGGCCGAAGCGAAGGGGTTGCGCTTCCCCGTTGTTGTCGAAAAGGGCGCCCCGGCGGCCATTCGCACCGATTCCCAACGGGTTGGCCAGATTCTACGCAATCTATTGTCCAACGCCCTGAAATTCACGCAGGAGGGCGAAGTTTCCGTTACGGTGCGGGCGCCCCGGGAGGCGCCGGAAGGCCTCGATGACGCCGCCATTTCCTTTGCGGTCACCGATACGGGCATTGGCATTCCCGCATCGAAACTGGGGCTCATTTTCGGCGCGTTTCAGCAGGCGGACGGCACTACATCGCGGGACTTCGGCGGAACCGGGCTGGGCCTCTCGATTTCCAAAGCCCTGGCGCAACACCTCGGCGGCGACCTGCTCGTCGAGAGCCAGGAGGGGCAAGGCAGCACCTTTACGCTCTATCTCCCCGCGGCCGCGCCTGGCAGTGGCGAAGCCCCAACGCCTTCGACGGAGACAGAGGAGAGCACCGAGACGTCGCCCCTGCCGCGGGATGATGACGACGATTCCCCGCTCGGTACGGCCATGCCGATTTTCGATGACGATACCGAGGAGAGTGGCGAGGAGCGGCCCTGCCTACTGGTTATCGAAGACGATGCCCGCTTCGTGCGCATCGTCATCGACGCCGCCGCTGAAGTTGGGTTCCGGTGCGTCATCGCGGAAGACGGCGCGGAAGGCATGGCCATGGCTGAACGGATCGAACCGGCCGGCATTCTGCTCGACATGATGCTGCCCCGCCTCAGCGGGCGCCAGGTGTTGCAACGCCTCAAGCAATCACCCAACACCCGGCAAATCCCCGTGGTGGTTGTCAGCGCCCTGGACCATGACCAGGAAATCATGCGGCTTGGCGCCCTGCGCTTTCTGAGCAAGCCGATCGAGCCAACGGCCATGCGGGATGCCCTTCGCCAGATTCTCGACCTGCACTCAAACCCGCAGCGCAAACTGCTTGTCATCGAAGACAACGCCCGCCACGCGACCACGCTCGTCAACCTGGTTCGGCGACCGGGCCTCGATGTCGATGTCTGCGCCACTGGCCAGGAAGCCCTCGACCATGTACGCCGCACCGATTACGACTGCGTGATTCTCGATATCGGCCTCACCGACATGAGCGGCTTTGATCTGCTCGATAAGATCGACCACGACTCCGCCGGGCGGCATGTTCCCGTCATCGTCCACACCGGCCGCGATCTCACCCGCGACGACGAAGCCCGTCTACGCAAGCGGGCCGAAGGGATCGTGCTCAAATCGAGCGATGCTTCTCAGGCATTGCGGGAAAAGGTGAGCCTCTTCTTGCATCTCCCCGAGGAGTCGCCTGCCCCGCGGCCGAAGCCTGTAGAGGCTGGCCCTGGCCCTGACCCTGCTCCATCTCCTGCCCCTGCCCCACAGGAGGCCGCCCCGCCGCCGCCAGAGTCGGCGGACGTTGCACCGCCCCCGCCGCTGCCTGTGCCCGCGGTGCCTGACTCGGATACGGATCTGCGCGGGAAGCGGGTACTCATCGTCGACGACGACATGCGCAACGCCTATTCACTCGCGGCGGCGCTGGACCAGGAAGACATCAAACATGTCCTCGCCTCCGGCGGGGCCAAGGCGATCACCCTCCTCGATAAGGATTCGCAGATTGACCTGGTCCTGATGGACATCATGATGCCCGGCATGGACGGCTACGAGACCATGCGCGAAATCCGCAAAGACGCCCGATTCGCAAATCTCCCGATCATCGCGCTGACCGCGAAGGCCATGACCGGCGACCGCGAAAAGTGCATCGAAGCGGGCGCCACCGAATACCTCCCCAAACCCGTTGATATTGCCCGGCTGCTTACCCTGATGCGCCATCTCCTCCAACAACCCACGGCCCATGCAAGATAAGATCCACATTCTACTTGTCGACGACCGGCCCGAGAATCTTGTCGCGCTCGAGTCCCTTCTCGACGAGCCTGGCCGCAACCTCGTCAAGGCGCAATCCGGCAACGAGGCGCTGCAACTGGTTCTCGAATACGACTTCGCGCTGGTGCTGCTGGATGTGCAAATGCCGGATATGGACGGCTTCGAAACCGCCGAACTCATGCGGGCCAATTCGGATACGGCGCGTGTGCCGATCATCTTTGTCACCGCCATCAACCGCGAGGAGCGCCATGTCTTCCGCGGCTATGAATCCGGCGCGGTCGACTACATTACCAAGCCCATCGAGCCGGCCATTCTCCAGTCGAAAGTGCGGGTCTTCTGCGAGCTTTACGAACAGCGCAAGGAACTCGAAGAGAGCCGCGCGGCCCTGGCCCGGTTGAACGATGACCTGCAGGAGAAGAACCGCCAACTCGAAGAAGAGCTGGAACTCGCGCAGACCATCCAGCTCAGCTTTCTGCCCACGACCTTTCCGCGCGAAGATCGCATTGTCTTCGAACGGGAGTATCTCATCTGCACCACCCTCGGCGGCGATCTCTTCGATGCCTTCGCCATCGACGACCAGTTCGTGGGGGTCTACATGGCCGACGTCGCCGGGCATGGCGTCAGTGCCGCCCTCATTTCCGGGTTGCTGCGCATGTCCTTCTCCTCCCTGCGCGCGGACGCTCCCGGCGATACGGCAAAGGCCGACCTGTGCGAACCGGACCAGATCCTGGGGCAGCTCCATCGCATGCTGGTCGATGAAATCCCCGAGGACCGCTTCATCACCATGATTTATGGCGTGCTCGACCTGACTCGTAACGAAATGCGGATCGCCAGTGCCGCTCATCCGCCGCCGATCCACTTCGATGCACAAAGCGGCAAGGCCAAACTCTGCGATCTTGTCACCGGGCCGGCGCTCGGCCTGCTCGAAGGCGACTACCCGGTCACGCTCCTCCCCTTGCACATCGAAGACAAGTTGCTCCTCTACACGGACGGCATCACCGAAACGATGGATGCGGAATACGACGAGTTCGGCGAGGAGCGTCTTACGGATACCGTCTCACGGCATGGCCAGGAACCGACCGCCGCACTGCTCCAGTCCGTTCTGCATGCCGTCGAAAAACACCGCGCCAGCGAGAACCTCAGCGACGACTGCTCCCTGCTCTTGTTGCAGCTCAAGGAGAACGGCCACGCCGCCAAGGCCACTGCCGCCGAAAATGCGGCCAGCGATTCTGCCACACCTTAGAAGAGTACGTTGACGGCCAACCGCGTATTCTGGCGGAAAAATGGGGGATGCCGCCCCTGTTCACAGCGCCTGTTCATAACCGGACAGGAATAGACTGGCCCCTTTAGCTCAAAGCAGGCGGAAAAGCCGATATTTCCCTGAAATACCGAGGATAAAACCAGGTGAGCGCCCTCACCTTCCCGCATGATAATAACTTGTGGATAGTGCCGCGAAAACCTTCGCAGCCATGAGATCCGAACCCTTTTCTAACGGTGAATCGCTGTGGATAAACGGGGGCAGACCTGGTCGTTCATAACACAGCGGGGGCCGACAAATTTACCCCTCGTCGGCGGGCTCTTCCCGGGCCGCCTCACGGAGGACCGCGGTGATCCCCTCCATCGCGGCGTGAAGGCTCTGCATATGCGCGGAAATCTGTTCCATTTGCCGGATATGCGCCGCGCGAAGCTTCTCGAGATAGCGCCGACGCTTTGTGACATCGAAGAGGTGGGCGGAAAGGCGCTGCATGTCGTTCTGCGCCACCTCCAACGCCTTGCGAAGTTCGGCACTGCGATCGCCTCCCTCCGTGCCGGGAGGCACGAGTGCCCCAGCAGGCGGGGCCTCCTGGCTTTCCGCAGGCACCTCGACCTCGAACCGGCAATTGGGACAGTCCACGGCCAGGCCCACAGCGCGCACATCAATGACCATGCTCTTGCCGCAGTTCGGACAGAAGAAGAAAATATCTTCCTCCTGCACAATAACAGTTTGGGATGCCAGTTCCGCCATCGAACGCCTCGTCTCCCTGCCGCAACCTTATACGGCAAGGTAATATCATACCCAGGCAGCCGGGATTTGGAAAGCCGCTTCAGCGCCAGCAATTCTCAGTATGGCCCTTGCCGCCTGAAGGCCCGCGCATACTGAGAATTGCCGCTTCAGCGTAGCGGCGGCGGGGCGTCCAGATCGTTTCCGTTGTCGGGGCGGATGGGTGTGCTCTCGCGCACCGGAGGCGGGCGATCCGGGAGTTGACGAATCAACTCCGCAGGTGGGGCCTCTTCTGCCGGGGTCTCGGGTGGAGCCTCCTCCGGCAACGCGCGCCTCCGCTGGCGGAGTCGCTCGGCGTCCCGCTCGGAAAGAATATCCCGCAATTCCTGCTCGAGGGCACGTCGCGGCGGTAGCGCATCCGGATCTTGCTCCCCTTCCGGGGCGGGTGCAGTAGGCGGCTCATCGTCGGCCGGCACAGCAGGCGCCTCTGTTCTGGTGTCGGGGACACGCACCCTGGGGCGTCTTGTAGTGGGAACCTCGGCCGGCGACGGTGCCGGCAATGTGGGCTCCGTTTCGATCGTACGAGGCAGCGGCTGAGGTTCGGGCGTGCGGGTTGGCACGACGGGCTCCGGAACGGTAGGCGCCACTTCCTCCACTGGCTCGGGATCTTCGACTGCTGGCTCGGCTGGCTCGGGCTCTGTGACCGCGGGTGGAGCAACCGGTACGGGGGCAACTTCTGGTGCCGGATCCCTGACCCTTCGGCGAACGGGCAAGGGACGGTCGGTAGGAACAACCGCAGGTTCCCGACGA
>SLOV01000026.1 GCA_007132345.1 Kiritimatiellia bacterium | reverse complement strand
TCGCACCGGGCTATGTTCTTTGACCCCGTTGGGGTCAGAGCCAAGACCCGTCTGGCCGTTGGGCTCCCACCTTCGTCCCGGCGCGCTGCGCGGTCGGGACTACGGCGGGCGGGCCGGGGGCACGGCTTGTGAAGCCGTCCTACACCAGCCTACTGGCTGTAAGACGGGATCCCATCCCGTCTCCCAGAGCCCACCAGCCCCCCACCCTTATTCGCATACCCCTACTCGCTAAACCTACTCCGATTCGCAAAGCACTCCCCACTCGATGCTTCTGGTCGTTTCGCCACCAAAGATTCGCGGTCATTCGCGTCGATTCGCGGTTCCTCCTCCCCCAGCGTTATGCAGCAAAGGGATTGATGGTGCTCACACCGGTTGCAGCAAAATCACGCTGATTCCGGGTGACAAGGATGAGATTTTTCGACAGGGCGGTTGCGGCAATCAGACTGTCTTTCAACGGCATGGCTTGCCCCCGCGCGCGGAGTGAGGCGAGAAGTTCTGCCCACCTTCGGCCCGTATCCGCGTCCCATGGCACGCATTGAATGCGGCTGACGCCCTGATCGAACCAAGCTTCAAGCCTGTTCCGTCGCGCACCCGGAGCAAGGAGCAGGATGCCGAACCGAAGTTCACCGAGAATAATTGGGTCGACCACCAAGAGTCGTTCATTCCTCCGAAGCCACTCGACTACATTGGCGTCTGGACAAGGCTTGGTCCCCTCGCTGAGGACGTTGGCGTCTACGAGATAACGCATAGATCGTCGGTCGATTCAGATTCCACTGGCACAAAATACCCTTTCTCCGGGCAGGCCAGCAGCCAGTCGACAAAACCGTGGTTATTCTCACTGGGAACAAGCTTCAGCCGGTACTCGCCGGGCTCGACGCGCTCGATTTCGAAGGCTTGCCCTGCCTTCAGCTCATCGGCGCGGCGGAGTTCGGCAGGCAGGACGATTTGCCCGCGGGATGATAGCTTTGTATTCATGAAAATAAGATGACATCTTACCCGCCCTCCGTCAAGCGCCCCAAACTCGGCACAATGTCGCGCTGGCCAGAAACCGTTCCTTTATCCGACGTTCGGATCCCGGGCCTTTCTTGGACTTTGGGTGTTTGGGAGCTTCGTCATCTTTTCTCAACTATCTACACGGCCTCGTGAAACGTCCTTGCACCCCCTTATTGCCTGTAGACAAATCTCGAAAACCCGCTATGTTCTCACCCATTCATCATGATTTCGCTTACGGCTTGGACCATCAAAATTCCGCCCTCGCTGGAACGGCAGCGCATTGTTGACGACCTCTGCAAGTCGGATCGCCGCCTCCTGGTCCTCGATACCTGCCAGCGCCTCGAAATCTTCGGGGATCTGGAACCGATTCAAGGCGTTCAGGTTGACGAACAATATCGGGACGGAGCCGCGTTTGAACGGCTCGCCCGCATCGCCGCAGGGCTGGAGAGCCGAATTCTCGGCGAACTGGAGGTGCTCGGACAGGTGCGCGACGCCTACAAGCGCTTCCGCCGGGAAGCAGCAGCCCATGACCTCAGCCTCGACCGATATTTCCAGGCCGCCCTCGCGCTGGCGCGAAAGGCGCGGCGGGAGAGCGGTATCGATCAGGAGATCATCTCCCTCAGCGGACTGGCCGGGCGCGAGTTGCTTCGCCGCGTTTCGCCAGGGGCACCGGTCGCAGTGATCGGTTCGGGCTCGATCGCCGCCAGCGCCATTCGCCATCTCTGGAAGCGCGGTTCCTGCCCCATTCGCGTCTCCAGCCGCTGCCCCGACAATGCCATGAGCCTTGCGGCCAGCGTGGGCGGCTTCGGCGCCGGGCTCGACGAACTCGCCCCGCTGCTGGAGGACGTGGAAGGCATTCTCTGCGCTACAGCAGCGCCCCACCCCGTCCTCTACGCGCATCACATCGAAGCCGCCCGCCGCCCCCTGCACATCATCGATCTGGGGGTACCCGCCGACTGCGCCAGGGAAGTGATCGCCATGGATCACGTCGATTACCTCCCGCTCGAAGGCGTGGAGGCCAAAGCGCAAGGGAACCTGGCCGAGCGCGCGCGCCGGGCCGAAATCGCTGCCCGCATTATTCGCGAAGGGGCCGAGGCGTGGGCAGCCCAGGCGCGCTGACCGTTCTCTCGCGTCGCAGCCCTCTCGCACTGGCGCAAGTCGAGGAGGCGCTGGCCACGATTCGCCCGCTTCTGCCTGATGGCGTTTCTGTGGAGATGCACGCGCTCGACACGCCGGGTGACCGCGACCTGAAGACCCCGCTGACCGACGCCGCTGTTCCAGAGGATTTCTTCACCCGCGACCTCGACGACGCACTCCTGCACGGTGACGGCGACTTCGCCGTCCACTCCGCCAAGGATCTGCCTCAGACGCTGCGGGAAGGGCTGGTCATCGCCGCGCTTCTACCAGTGCGCGAAATCCGCGACGCACTCGTGCTGCCTCGCAATTGGCCAGTAGATCGCCCCCCGGAAACCATCGGCACCAGTAGTCCGCGCCGTGTGGATATGTCGGCGCGCGATTTTCCCGGCGCAACACTTAAACCGATCCGGGGCACGATCGAGGAGCGGCTGCGCCAGCTCGATGCGGGCGACTACGAAGCCGTTATCGTCGCGGCCTGCGCCCTGATTCGCCTCGGCCTGTCGGATCGCATCAGCCGCTATCTCGACTGGGATCCCGCCCCGCAACAAGGACGGCTGGCCATCGTGACCCGTGCGGATCATCCACTGTGCAAGACGCTGCAAGCACTCGATGTGCGTCGGCGGGCGGGGCTTGTGGCCTTGGTGGGATGTCCAGCCGAACCGGCACTGCTCTGCGCGCGGGCCCGACAATACATGGAGCAGGCCGACGTCATTCTGCATGACCGCCTCCTGCCTGACGAAGTCCTGCTTTCGATTCAGGACCGGGCCGTTGCAGTCGGCAAGGCGGGCGGCGAACCGTCTATCTCGCAGGTGGAGATCAACCAGCGCATGTTGCGCGCTGCCGAAGCGGGCAAGCTGGTTGTGCGCCTGCAAGGTGGTGATCCGGGCATCTTCGGTCATCTCGGCGAAGAGCTGCTCTTTCTTCAGCAATGGGGCATTCGCACGGATGTCGTCCCGGCCCTGACGGCGGCACAGGTCGCGGCGGCGCGCTCGCAGGCGCCCCTCACGCACCGCGAGGCGGGACGCAGCATCACCTTCATCTCGGCGCATGCAGGCGCTGGCCAACCGCCCATCCGCTTTCCCGGCCCGGAGGCCGGCAACGTGGCCATCTATATGCCCGTGAACAACCGCGAGGAAATCTACCGCCAGCTCAAGAGCGCAGGCTGGGCCGAGGTGACCGGTGTCACTGTGGCCGAGCGGCTCGGTTACAAGGACGAGGCCATCTGGCACACCCAGTTGGCGGAACTCCCCGGCCAGAGCATGGCGAGCCCCGCCGTGCTTCTGATTGGCCCTCAGGCCCATCCGCCACCGGCGACCACCCTCTTCGTCGGCACGAATCCCGAACACTTTCTTCGTCATGGCCCGCTCATCCACTGGCCACTCATCAAGCTGTTGCCCGCCCCTCTCGCAGAGCGGGTTCGCGCCCTTTCCGATTTAGACCAACTGGACGGGATTCTCTTTCCTTCCCGATATTCCGTGGCCTGCGTGGTCGAGGCACTTATGGAGACTGGCGACATTCGCCGACTGCACGGCAAGAAACTGCTTGCCGTGGGTCCTTCCACAGCGGACGAACTCCGGCGCGCCGGCCTGCGTACCGATCTCGCCTGTGAAAGCCTGCATGGGGTGCGCGAACTTGCGGAGCGCATCACCCCCGCGCTACGCGGCCGCTATCTTTATCCCTGCTCCGACGCAGCGCCGCGCGAAGAGCGCGCCTCCTTCCTGCATGGGCATGGCATCGAGCTTACGGCGCATCTCTTCTATCGAAATCGCGAGATGCCTTTTCGTGAGTTACCTCGGCGCCCCTTCACGCGCGTACTCTTCACCAGCTCCAGCACGGTGCGTGTCTACTTCTCCCGCTATCCCGACGAGCGCCGTGCGAAGCGCACCTGGATCGCGGTCGGGCCGTCGACGCGCCGCACGATCGAAGAGATGGGGTTGAGAGCGGAGATGTTGTAGGGGAGGCAGGGGGTTCGGGTTTCGGGTTTCGGGAGGCAGAGTGTTCGGTGTTCAGTGCCGCTCGGGCTCTGCCCCGGACGCGGAGCCGCCTTCGCCTCGACGCAACGCCGTTTCGGCTACGGCGGGCCAAGAGCGCGTCCGCTCCAACCATGCAATAGGCTGTATTCACGCCCGGAGCGGCTCGGCTTACCGAGCCGGAAAGATGGGTTCCATGGATGTGTTTTCAAACAAGGGAATGCTCGATCATGAAATGCTTTTGATCGACAAGGCTCCGGACAAAGCTCACGACAAAGATGGTGTTACTGAACACTCCCCCCCGACACCCGACACCCGAAACCCGTCTGCCCGCCCTCAGAAATCCACCGGCGTCAGCAGGTCGTGCTGCACCAATAGCCGAATCATCTCCACATCGAGGCGGTGCCCCGCTTTGTAGGAGATTACATCGCCGACGAACAGATCCTCTTCGATCAGGGCCAGGGCTGCGAGCAAGTCGAGCGTGGAGCGGTGCCAGGCCGCTTCGAGGCTCTTGCCGTTGTGCATGAGTTTCGGTCTGTTGAAGTAACCAAAGCGGCCCGCAATCAAGACATTATCCCGGTTGTACCCGAGGTTGCGAACGTCGGCGAAAAGATTCCCGATCGACTTGCAATACAACATCTTCCAGAGCGAGGTGTTGGTGCGGGCCTCGGAGCCATACCGGAAATGACGGTCGTTCACGGGAAACCGGATGCGCTGCCGTCCGATCGCCGTGCGGAAGTTCAGGCCGCAATCGATACGGATCGCCGGGGCCTTTCCGGTGAAAGGAGCAAGCGTCAGGAAGTCGCCGCGCGCGCCGCCGAGGGTAACGCGCTCCTTCACGGTGCAGTAGCGGACTGGCCGGTCGAATTCCTTCACGCCAGCCGAATCGAGCACTTCGAGAATTTCGCGGCCGTATCGCGTGAGCAAGGGCGGATCGCCCGAATCGGTCTTGATGAGGAGGTTGTGGATCTTCGAGCCGAGCCGCAGGGCAATAATATGTTCCACAAGACGCACGTAGTTGTGGGGCGATCCGCTGCGCAGCACGATGTTGCTCACCACCTGTCCGGTGGTCCAGACGTTGCGGATCGAGACCCGGACCGGCAGCGAATCAGGCAGGTCCGTGCGGTCGAACCACCAGCCTTCCTGGTCCGTCGGCTCGAAGGTCAGTGTACGCGTCGCTTTTCCGAAGAAGGTGCCCGGCCCCTGCACGGAGACGCGGTGCGCGATGGTGCGCTGACGCGCAGGCATTTCGGGCGGGGGATCATCGGCGGCATCCAAATCGATCGGCAGTCGCTCAAAATCGCGTCGCGCTTCGCGTATCGCCTCGGGTTTTCCTCCCAGAATGATGCCAATGGGGTCTTCGCTCATGCCGTCCTCTGTGAATGTGGAGCGGCGACTCTATCCGGGCAACGGCACGATTGCAACGCAGCACGGGCTACGTCATTCCGGCTTGAGCCGATAATGCGTGCGCTCCCGGTCAATCCGCACGATCAGATCATGTTCCGGATCGTAAGGAATGCGCAACGGCAGGACCCTCTGGCCGGGCGGCAGTTCGACAACCTGCACACCGAAAGGATCGTGAAGGCCGACGCGCCGCGCCTGAATATACAGACGCAGGGCCGCGTCGGTTCGATTTCGCAGGGAGAATCGAAGCGCGGGCATCATGTGGATATTCCCATACTTGTCGGCAAAGAACGCGCTCCGGTAGGCCACCACGTCGGTCACCTCGATCCGTTCGGGTGCGGTGCCCTCCACATCCAGCGCCATGGTCTGCCGCGCAGGCAGTGACGGCGGCTCCTCCTCGGGATCAGCGGGTTGCAGGCCGCGCGCCGTCTCGATGGCCCGGGAAAACCGCGCGGTCTGCGTATCGATATAGCGCTGGGCGCGCCGCATCTGTTCTTCCTGGTCGGCAATCTCGCGGCGCAACGCTTCCACAAGGAGGTCACGGGCTTCTACCTCTTCGCGAAGCCCTTCGATCCTCTCATTCAGGGCCACCGTCTGGAGCTGGGCTTCCTCCCATCGGTTGCTGAAGGCGTTGACCTCCTGCTGGACGTTATCGACGGCCTCCTGCAATGCTGTCTGCGAAATACCACAACCAGCACTCAGGGCGAGAAGAAGAAGGGCGCCCAGCCCCCCCCACTTCCTCTCATGACGGTTCCGTATTCCATTATCTTGCCAGCGCATCGATTCCCCTCCGTATGGCCATGCGAGCCGTTATCTCCATATCCCTGATCGCCTCCTGCGGATCCAGCGTCGCGGAGGCGCCACTGCCCTGCAGGAGCCCGGCCAATTCCGGATGGCGTTGCGCCATGTCCGATGCCTCCCTGCCCCGAACACGCGTCCCCGCCTGGGCCGCGGCCCATAGACGCCGGTAATCGTCAAGGATGGATATCGCCTCTGTCACCTCCTGAAGAACCATCGACCCTGCTCGCTCCGGATCGGCGGCCAAATGGGAAAGATCCCGGGAAGCAAAGCGGGCAAGAGAGAACGCGTGTTCGAATGTCTGTCCCATATCCATGGAAATTCGAAGCGTTTCCAGATACTCGAACACGCGTACGTACTCGTAATGCTCCATCGCCAGGATGGGGGTTGCAGGAGATGCCCGGCGCCAGAAGGCAATGCGATCCCCCATTAAGCGGGCGCCAAAGAAGAGAATCACCAGAACCAGCCCTGCGATCTTCGCCCTCTCCTTCCAATCCGTCTTCTCTTCGGGGGAGGCCGCGGGCGAAACACGTGGCGCCTGGGGCGTCTTCGCGGCGCCGCTCCCGTCCGTTGGCGGCAAGCTGCCGCTGAGATTGTGCATGCAGTGAGGGCAAATCGTCGCCCCGACCGGCAGCTTGGCTCCACACTCCGGGCAGATCACGGTGGTGACCGAACTCGACCCGCTCCTGGCGTGTTTGCTGAAGGTGGAAAGATCGATTTTAATAGCGCCGGTCGACTTGCCGGGATTCGGGACCGTCTGCTCGGCCCCGCATTCGTCGCAATGCACGGTCTTGCCCACCAGGTTGAGGGCGGCGCCCACTTTGTGACGACATTCGGTACAGAACCACTGGCTACCAACCGGGGGAACGGCGCCCTGTTTGCCACAGCTCTTGCAGACCACCTGCCGACCGACCCCCTTCTCGTCGATCGCGAGGTGATGTCCACAATGCTCGCAAGCCCAGTGCAGATCGCTCATGCGCGGCCCCTCACGTTCCAGCTCATGAGGAGAGCATAGCGAAAGGAGGGGCGGCCTGCCCACCCCAAAGGCGCTTAAGAATGCGGAGCAGGGGCGCGACGCCCGAAACCACGAACCAGCACGTATCCCCCTATGCTGAGCAGCGCACCAAGACCGACCAGCCAAGCCTGCGCGGCGGTGGCATCGCCGTGCGCATAGGCGGCCACGGATCCCACCAACGGTCCCGCCAGCATGCCGAGGCCCAATACCGATTCGTGCAAGCCTCCATGCTCCCCCTTCGTTTCGCCATAATCGAGGGTGTAGAAGATCGACATGGAATAAGCCAACCCGGCCACGAATCCCAGGCTCAGGAGGCCCGCAAGAACGACGGGAACGGAAGGCCCCCAGAAGACCACCGCCAGCGCGAGAGGCAGCGCCACGCAGACCAACACATTGCTCCACTCCCGATAGTGCCAGCCCTCCCACTTCCAGAAGACGAAAAACGAAACGGCCCGGGCAAAGAGCAGAGAAGAGGCCAATTCGATGCCGGCGGCCGGCGAGATGGCAAGGCGCAGCGCCAGAAAAGGCAGAAGGGCATTCAGCCCCGCCTGCAGAAAGTAACTCGCCGCATTGGCCCACCAGCCCACCAGCATGAACCGATACTTCGTTGTGCGCGGGACGGAGTCGCTTAGATGCGGAATCTCCATGGCGGAGGATCCTTCCACCTGACCTCCATGCAGTCGCCAGGTCGACCAGCCGAGCAGCGCCAGAAGAATCCCTGAAGGCACCCACAAGACCGCTTCCGGACGCAGGGCAAACAGCGGGCCGCCAAGGAAGAGCCCCAGCGCGCCCGACCACGACCAGACCAGATTGTACAGGCCCAACCTTTTCGGTGTCGACAGGCGCCCCGGCGCATGCAACACGGAAGCCTCCAGCGAAGGCCAGATCGGACCCGTCAAGAGCGCAAAGAGCGGCAACACCACGAACGGCGTCCAATGCCAAGTCGGGATCCAGCCGGCCGCCAGGATCAGGCTCGTCCCGGCGAGGCAGAGCCGCAGCATACTGGCATAGCCTAACCGATCGGAGATGCGTCCGCCGTACCGTGCGCCGAGTACATAGCCAAGTCCCTGAAAGCTGCCCAACAAAAGGTTTTCCGCCCCGCTATAGCCGAACCGCGTTTGCGTCCAGAAGTAGACACCATAAAGAAACAGCATGGCCGCCATCGCCGAAAAACCTTCGACAAGATAGGCATCCACCAACCTGAGTTTCAGCGGATTCTTCATTCCGGCGCGGTTCGTACCGGATGCCCCGGGAATTGTCGAGTGCACATCCGCACGGGCGCAACTGCGATCTAACCGTTTTCCGCTTGACCTTGCCGCTAACATGCACAACCCTGATTGCAAGCTGTAGCCTTTGAAGTCGAAAGGTTCCCCTTTGGCAGTCGCGGAATCCCCCAGGAAGTGAGGAAAGGCGAATGAAAGCGAAAGTATGTTCGGTATTTCTGACAATGGCCGTGCTGGGTCTATCAGCCTGCACGGATATTTTTGAAAGCAGCAAGTCAGACCGGAATCTTCGTTTCGAAAACTCCTCCAGCTACACCGTCACCATCCTGCCTCAGAGTACGCAATGGGGCGGCGTGCAGATCCCGCCTGGGGAGCGTGTCACGATCCGCGACGTGCGCGACCTTGATTATCGCTGGCACCCTCCGACGCGTGTCGTACGTGGCGGGGCCTCCTCTGATCGCGATGTCATTTTCGTAAACGCCCCACCCAGCGGCACGTAACCGACAGCGCCTTCCACCGCACCCCATAGCCGAAAAGCCGCGTCTCCTCTTCAAGGATTCCCCAGGCCGCGCAGCGGCCTTTTCGGAGTGCGGCGGCTTGCCTGCCCGCCGTAGCTCACGAAGGTGGGACGCCGCTTTTACAGC
>SLOV01000272.1 GCA_007132345.1 Kiritimatiellia bacterium | reverse complement strand
GAACCACCATTTCGCGGTTCGTTTTGTGAAGGCCCCACGCCTCCTGCGCCTTGAGATAAAGATGCACACTCGACGCGAACACTTCGTAGGGGTTCCGATGAATGTGGATAAAGCGGGCGCCAGGAAACAGACGCCGCAGATGGCGGAGGCGCGCCGTGTTGGCAGGGTTCTTCAAGAGCAGCGGGCGGTCCGGTTGAACGAGTTGCACTTTGCGCAGGAACGCGAGGTACTGCTCTTTCCAGAGCGACTCCAGCGCGGGCGAGCCGCCGTCAAACATCACGGCCTCCTGGAAGATGCGACCCATGGCCTTGGGGAAAAACGAGACGTGATAAAACGACATGCGCCCCGTGCTGGTGAGGGCGAGTTCTTCCTCCCACGGCACATCGGCGGCGACCGGGACGTTATCCATGAGGCGGCGGCTCGGCAGCCGCTGGCCGACATGGCGACGGGCAAATGCGCCGAGGGTCAGAAAGTCGTTCGGCATGCCCGCCTGCATCAGCGTCACGCGCGCGAACTGCGGATCCTGACAGAGCAGGTTCTGAAGGTGGGTGGTGCCGCTGCGCCAGTGGCCAATCACGAAGATCGGCGGCAGGATGGCCTGGCGGGCGATGCGGCGACCGTACCGGATACGCTCCCAGGCGATCACCGGTTGACGAAGCAGCGTCACAGGGAGCAGGCAGAAGAGCCTGGGAAGGTAGCGCGGCTCAACGCCATAGCGGGCGACAAGAGCGAGCAGGTTCCAGAAGCTGCTGGAAATCAGCGGGTGAAGCGCAGTGTTATTCTGATGCGAGGCCACGGGAATCCTGCCAAACGCCTATCGACTTGAATGCCCAGCATTCTACGAATCTACTTCCGTTCTGGAAGCCGGGAATTTCGCAAAGCGGGGCGCGCGGCCGGTCAGCCCACGCGGCGCAGGAAGACATCGCGCTGGGCGAGCGAGCGTTTGTCGAGGTTTGTGAGTCCGGCCTGCTCCGCCCAGCCGATGGCCTCAATGAACTCACCCGGCGTGATGGCCCGCGCGATGGGCGGGTAATTGAATGCCATGTGCTCCACGCGGTACTGCGCCATGATGTTGACATAGGTGTTCTTGGAGAGATTCTCCGCCACCCACCGCACGAACTCGCGGGTGCCCGCGATACGGTTCGGCATCACCAGGTGCCGCACCATCAGGCCGCGCAGGGCAATGCCTCGATCGTTGGTGACAAGATCGCCCACCTGCCGGTGCATTTCGAGGATCGACTCCTTGGCCCGCTCCGGATAGTCGTTCGCGCCACGCACGGTATATTGGTCCGCCTCATCGCCGTCCATATACTTGAGGTCCGGCAGGTAGATATCGACAACGCCGTCGAGCAGGCGGATCATTTCCACGCGCTCGTATCCGCCCGTGTTATAGACGATCGGCAGGCGCAGCCCCTTGTGCAGCGCCTTCCGCGTGGCGTTGAGGATGTTCGGCATCACGTGGGTGGGCGTCACGACGTTGATGTTGTGACAGCCGATTCGCTGGAGATCCAACATGATGCCCGCCAACTGGTCGTCGGTGATGTCGCGGCCGCGCCCTTCGTGGGCGATGGGCCAGTTCTGACAGAAGACGCAGCGCAGGTTGCAGTGCGCAAAGAAGATGGTGCCCGAGCCGCGCTGCCCGACGAGCGGGAGTTCCTCGCCGAAATGGGGATTGTGGCTGAAGACGCGCACTTTCGCGGTGGCGTTGCAGAAGCCGGTGAGGCCGCGCTGCCGGTTCACACCGCAGGTACGGGGGCAGAGCTGGCAGCCCTCGAAAAGTTCGTAGGCCTGGTCGATCCGTTCCTGGAAGCGCCCTTCGTCTTCGAGCCGCGCATAGGCTGGCCGCCAGGTTGAAGATGGGGAGGTTGGGCTGGCTCCCTCGCTGCCACAGGCCGTCAGCACCACCGACCCGCTCGACATGCAGAGGTTTCGAATAAAGCTTCGTCGCGTCATGCTCATGGCGATCTCCTGCTCAACTACCCCCCTATGACAATATTGTATCTGACACGGCCCCGAGCGTTCAATGATTCTTGCGAAAAAGTGAACGAGAAGATGGCAATGTGGAGTAAGCCTGCATTGGACAAGGCTGTGAGGACCAGATCAGGCGCCCGAAAGGGCAGGAAGGCGAGATCTAGATGCGTTGCCTACCAGCGTCGGCGAATGCTAGGGTGCAGTTCGAGATCCCGCACATGATTGAGCAACTCTTCGACGTTTCATTTGTGGCTGGCCTGGCGCTGCGTGAAAAGCAGATCCAGCAAAACTATCGTCCCCCGATTGCTGTACACAAATGGTTTGCTCGACGGCCCGGGACACTGTTCCGCGCCCTGATTCTCTCCGAGTTTGTCGACACCGGATTGCGTGATGCTTTCTACAAGAGTCACAATCTCCATGGACTTCGTGTTGCCGATCCGTTTATGGGCGGCGGGACGCCACTCATGGAGGCAAACCGGGTGGGCTGCGATGTGGTGGGCTGCGACATCAACCCCATGTCATATTGGATTGTTAAGCAGGAAATCGAGCATCTTGACATAAAGGCATACCGCAGGGTGGCGGCCATGCTTCGAAACCAGTTGGAAAAGGAGGTGGGCCATCTTTATCGCACGAGATGTATGAAGTGCAACGGACTGGATGCCCATGTGAAATATTTCCTATGGGTAAAGACTGTGCAGTGTGAAGGATGCGGTCGCGAACTGCGCCTCTTTCCGGGATATCTGCTGGCCCAAGATCGGCGGCACCCCCGAAATGTGTTTGTGTGCCCAGCGTGTGGCGATCTAAACGAAGCCGATAACCGCACAAACCCAGGTTCATGCGGCAAGTGTGGCTCCACCCTGCGCCAGGACGGCGCAGCAAAACGGGGACGCTGCACCTGCCCTCATTGCCACACAATGAACAGATTCCCTGACGCATCGAACGGAGCTCCCAAGCATGCTTTATTTGCTATCGAGTATCATTGCCCAGTCTGCCAGGACTCCCACGCTGGCCGTTTCTTCAAGACGCCGGACAAAGACGACCTGCGCTGCGTCGAGGACGCAAAAGACCGATGGGGCGAGACGCGACCCCGGTTCGTCCCGGGTGAGGAGATTCCACCTGGTGACGAAACAGACAGATTGCATCGATGGGGGTATCGATACTACCGGGAGATGTTTAACTCCCGTCAACTGCTCGGCCTTGAAATGAGCTGTCGGATTATCGACAGGGTCGAGGACGAACGTGTGCGTAATGCCCTTGCCACAAACCTGTCTGACCTTCTTCGTTACCAGAACATGCTTTGCCGCTACGACGCGATGGCCCTCAAGTCTTTGGATATCTTTTCCGTGCATGGATTCCCGGTCGGCTTGATTGAATGCGAGTCCAATCTCCTGGGGATTCCCAATGGACGTCCCGGCGGCAGCATCGGTAGCGGCGGCTGGTCAAACATTGTCGAGAAGTTTGCCAAGGCCAAGGAATACTGCGAGGCGCCCTTCGAATTCAGGCACGAGGGGAGACGCAAGGTCCGGGTGAACATGGAAGGCGAATGGATTGGCGATGGACGGAGCGAACAGAGTACAGATCATGCTAGAAATGTAACGCTTGTCTGCGGTAATGCCGCAGCGAACGGCGTTGATCTTGGATCCCTTGACGCCGTATTTACGGACCCCCCTTATTTTGGCAATGTTCAATATGCTGAGCTGATGGATTTCTGCTACGTATGGTTGAGGAAGCTCGTCGGGACGACTGCTGCCAAACGTGCATTTGAAAGAGACACAACCCGATCACCGGACGAACTCACCGGAAATGTGAACATGGGGCGTGACCTGAGCCACTTTACAGAAGGCCTTTCAGAGGTATTTCGCCGAATGAGCCAAGCCCTGAAGCCCGGCAGGCCCTTCGCATTCACCTACCACCATAACGATATTCGTGCCTACTATCCTGTTGCAGTGGCCATCCTGGACGCCGGCCTGGTCTGTTCTGGCAGTCTGCCATGTCCGGCCGAGATGGGCGCATCCATCCACATCAGCGGCACGGGGTCTTCCATTATCGATACGGTTTTCGTGTGCCGTTCCACTGGCCACGTACCAAAGCGCTGGATCACGAAGAGCGCTAAGGGGATTGCCAACCTTGTCGCGGACGATCTCGACAAGCTGCGAATGGGTGGGGTGAATCCCAGCCCAGGTGACATTCGGTGTATCTTGTATGGGCACCTGATACGGTTGGCCGTGTGGCATCTTCGAAACGAATGGAAGCAGGACACCGCCGCCATAGACAAAATCGCGCAGGTATCGCGCTGGCTCGATGGGGCGGTTGGAGACGCATCCTCAGTGCTTGGCTACCTGGACGGAACAGGGCAGCCTGTGCAAGAACAACAGTGTATGGTGTTGGCGGAATCGCGGGGTAACTATGGGCCGAAAGAGCGCCAAATATCCTTTTGAAGCGAGCATCGACGAACTACAGAAGCATACGGACCACTACGTCGATTCCGTATTCTCCTGTCTTGAGTCGGAGTTCTTGGTATTGCCACGCGGAGCCGGATTTGTTGAATATGAGACGTTCGAGGCAGGCTATGAGGCACTTAAGCGTGCGTCAGAAGGGTTTGCAAGGTTCGAACCCGAAAATATTCTGCCCGCAGTTCGGTCTTCGCCCATTGCATTGGTCGTGCTCCGCACGATGCTGGGGTTCACCCCTCCTGAGTGGGCCTACATTACCACGCAGCGCACCGGTTTGGCCGTCAACCAAAGCACTGTTCGAGGACTCGACAGAAAAGCCCGGATGGAGCCCAAAGGAACTCTTGCCACTAAGGGAATAACTGCTGAAAGGCTTGCAGCGCTGGTGAAGGCGGCCTGCACTTTGCTGAACGAGGGAGCGCCATGTGTCGATGCCGGTAAGATCCACCGTCTCGATAAAGCTGACACGCGAAACGGTATTGAGGGGATACGACGCATGGCGGCATTGGGCATGCCCTATGCCATGGTGCTATACGAACGATTCCTTGGGAGACCTTTTGCGGGCCACCGCGACTCCGTCAGCGAGTTGATTGGCGACAGTTTAGAGTCAGCAGTTGAGGATGTCCTGCACAGAGCGGGTGTGAGCTTTAGAAAAACGAAGAGAGCGGAAAGAATCGACGGTTTCGATCAGGCACCCGACTTTATCGTTCCGAGTGAGTTCAATCCGCGGATTGTGATCGAAGCGAAACTAACTGAAGATGACGGGACTGCGCGGGATAAAGTTGCACGTATTCAGCGCCTGGACGCACTGAGACGCGACGGTCAGCGGGGTAGGAAACCGAAATACGAACTTGTCGCTTGCATCGGTGGTCGGGGCTTTGGGGTGCGTCGAGAAGATATGCGCCGCCTCCTGTTCGCAACAGACGGGAAGGTCTTCACTGCGAAGACACTCGAACATCTCGTTTCATGCACAACAATTGCCGAATTTGCAGTCAGGTAATCTCCATAAGTGCCGAAAGACCCATCGGGATAGAATCCGCTGATAGAATTCGGGTGATTGCTTTCTGCTGCAGGCGATCACGGCCTTTTCGCCATCGAGTAAGCAGCGAGAAGCATGTGGCCGGAACAATAATTTGCGGGCCGATCCGTTGTGGGAGCAGAGGCAATGCTGCCTTGGAAACGAAAGGAATTCGAAATGAAGAAGTGGATGACAGGATGTTTAATCGTGGCGCTGGCCAGCGTGGCTGGCGAGGGGCTCGGTCAGCGGCCCGGGCGCGGACCCGCGGGGCGCGGACCAGATGGCACGGCCATTCTGCAGGAAGCCGGCCTCTCCGCAGAGCAGATTGAACAGATCAGCCAGATTCGCGACGAAGTTCGCCGCGAGGTCATCGGGCTGCGCGCCGAGGTACAGACGGCGCGGCTCGATTTCCGCCGGGAGATGGATGCCGAAACACCCGACGAGGCCGCTGTGATGGCAGCGCTGGAGCGGATACATGCGGTGCAGTTGCAGATCCGGAAGGCGCAGGTGAGCGGTCTGTTGAGGGCGCGCGCGATCGCTGGGCCGGAAGCCTGGGCCGAGATTCGCCAGGAGACAGAAGACTGGTTCGAAGAGCGCATGGAGCGGAGACGCGAAAGAGCCGGCCCGGACGACCGCCGGGGCCTGCGCGGCGACGAAGGTCGAGGCCCACCGGAGGGTCGCCCCCGCGCACGGCGCGGCGATGACGATCGGCGCGGCCCCCCGCCTTGGGCAGGACGCTGATTCCGTGTCGATTTCGTGGTTCCAACCATGGGTGGCGCTTAAGAATGCGGTGAAGTGTTGTTGGTAGACGGAAGAGGCCCCGCGCTCACCGTCGCCGGAACAGGTTGATCTGTGAAAGGGCCGCGCGGGCGTGCGCCTCGGTGTCAGCATCGGGGTCATGCTCCAGCGCTTCGAGCAGGTGGTGATACGCAGAAGCCTCTTGCCCCTGCCGCAATCGCATCAGGCCCAACTGCAAATAGGCCTGCGCAAGGTCTGTTCCGCCGCGCCCACGCCCGATGCAACCGCGCAGCACTCGGCTCGCCGCACCGCTGTAGCCGGCCTGTTCCAGCCAGCCGGCAAGCGTTACGCAGTCGCTCGCCGAGAGTGTAGCCAGATCGCCGGTACGCGCGCCGGCGGCCAACTCCAGTGCGGTAACCGCGTCGCCGCCGCGAATGGCCCGGCGCAGCAAGAGCGGAAACGGGTCCGGCGGTTCCATGTCTCGCGGCGCAACGCGTCGGGGCCCGCGTCGCTCCGCCCACGGAGAGCGCCACCCGAGCCGCTCCCCGGCGTAGGCCAGGGCCAGCCCAGCGAAGAAGCCGCCGATATGCGCACCGTGCGCCACGCCCGACCCGGTGCCGACCACGATGAACGGCAGCAGGTTGTCGACAATCAGGTAGAGCCCCAACACCCAGCGCGCGGGCAGAAGAAAATGGTCCATGATAAAAGGAAATATAAAGACAAACACCTTCACCTGATTGCGCGGAAAGAGCAGGAAATAGAAGCCGAGCACCCCGGAGATCGCGCCGGATGCGCCAATGAGCGGCGTCATGGAGCCGCGCGCGAAGATGGCAAAAAACAAGGTGGCCCCGACCCCGCAGAGCAGGTAGCAGATCAGGTAGCCGAGGCGGCCAAGGCGATGCTCGACATTGTCGCCATAAATCCAGAGGAAAAGCATGTTGCCGGCCAGATGCAGAAAGCTGCCGTGCAGGAAGAGCGAGGAGAAGAGATTGCTCCAGCTCGGCGCCCCCGGCTTGTAACCGTTTGCGAAGACAAAGAGGTCATATTGCGTGATCTGTGCGAGCACCTGCCGCATAGGAATACCGCGCGGCAGACGCGGCGCGATCACTTCGAGATAAGCGCGCAGGAGCGGATCGTCGGCGGAAACGCCTTGCGCGGAGAGAGGCAGCGTCACGAACAGGAAGACGGCCACATTCGCCGCGATGAGAAGATAATTGACCCAGGGCGTGAAGTTGCGTGGATTTGGTGTGTCTCCGGTGGGCAGGAACATGCGGCACTCTACTCCCGAAAGGCCATGACGTCATCCAGGCTCGCGGCACACGCGAGCAGCATGACGAGACGATCGACGCCGAGAGCGATCCCGGCGCAGGGCGGCACACGCGGGAGCGCGTCGAGAAAGGCCTCATCGAGCGGATAGACCTCGCGCCCCAGCGCGGCGCGCTCTGCGGCACAACGCTCGAAACGTGCGCGCTGTTCCTCTGGTTGCGTGAGTTCGCCATAGGCGTTGGCCAATTCAACGCCGCCCGCATACAGCTCCCAGCGCTCTGCCACGTGCGGGTTCGAGGGGCTCAGGCGCGCGAGCGCGGCGGCCTCGGCAGGATAATCGATGAGTACTACCGGCCGGTTCCGCGGCAGCCCCGGTTCGACTTTGTCGACGAGGTCGAGGTCGAAACGATCCGCATCGTAGGCCGCGCAGGGGTCCCAGCCTGCGTGCTGAAGGAATGCTTCCGAAACGGCGATTTCGTGCCACGGCTCGGCAAGGTCGAGCGCGCCGACCTGTGTGCCGCCGTTGGCCGCCTGCGCGGCGCGGGTCAGCAGGGCGGCGGTTTCGGGGATCAGGTCGCGGTAGCTTGCGCCGGCGCGGTACCACTCGAGCATGGTGTATTCGGGATGGTGCAGCGGGCCCTGTTCCCCACGCCGGAAACAGGGGCCGAGCTGGAAGATGCGCTCAAGTCCTTCGGCGAGCAGCCGTTTCATGTGCAGCTCAGGCGACGTGCGCAGCCAGCAGTCGCCGCTGGGTTCCGCATCGATGTGCAGTTCCAGCGCCGGGGCGCGAAGACGAACGGGCGTTTCGACTTCAAGATAGCCGCGCTCGTGGAAGAAGCAGCGGATGGCATGAAGCACCCGACTGCGCAGGGCCAGGTTGCGCGAGCGGGGTGAGGGCGCATCCGGCATGGTGCGTGACTCCGGCCCTCGGCCGTCTGACTCAGCTCTTGACTCGGTCGGCGTAGTCGCCGGTGCGCGTGTCGATGCGGACGCGGTCACCTTCCTTGACGAAGAGCGGCACGGCGATCTCCAAACCACCTTCGACCTTCGCGGGCTTGAGCACGTTGGTGGCGGTATCGCCGCGGGCGCCGGGCTCGGTTTCCAGGATAACGGTCTCGATGAAGTTCGGCAGGGTCACGCCAATGGCACGGTCGTTATGGAAGAGCACTTTGACCTGCATATCTTCCTGCAGATACTTGACCGAGTCGCCCAGGGCATCGGCACCGACGAGGACCTGCTCATAGGTGTCGTCGTCCATGAAGACGTAGTTATTGCCGTCGTGGTAGCTATAAGTGAGGGCCTTCTCGAAGCAGTTCGTTTCGTCGATCTTGTCGGCGGCGCGGAAGGTTTTTTCGACGGTGCCCCCGCTGAGCAGGTTACGGATTTTGCAGCGGTAGAGGGCCTGTCCCTTGCCGGGCTTCACGAACTGGAACTCGACAATTTCGCAAGGCTGCCCGTCGACTTCGATCTTCAGGCCTTTTTTCAAATCGGAAACGCTATACATACCGGATCTCCAGGAATGGATTTCGCCGGGGGCATCCCGGCCAAAGAGTGCGGCACTATGCCGTGGTCGGGCGCAGGCTGCCAAGCGGAAAACCGGAAGTGCGTCGCGCCGGGCAGCGGTTCTCTGGCTGGAGGGGCGAGTTACGCGAGCCCGTGAGCGCGTGGTCTTCGGCGCTGGGTGTGGTCTGGAGCGTTGACGGCGTCGTATAACTCCGCCCTCCATTTCAGAGACCTGTTTCGGTCTGGGCTGG
>SLOV01000166.1 GCA_007132345.1 Kiritimatiellia bacterium | reverse complement strand
GCTCCTTTTTCGCTGCAACTGGCGCCATACGCAAAACAGGTGAAACAGCGGTGGTGTTTGAGCATGATGCGTGCCCGCATGCTTTCGGTCAGCGTGCCGCCCAGGTCATAGTCCTCGTCATCGTCCACCAGCGTGCAGGCATAGACCCGCATGCGCCCGTTCTTTTTCAGCACCATCTTGGAAAAATTGCACATGAATCCCGCGCGACTCTGCTCGCTGTGATAGGTGGTCATGCAGGACTCTGTAATCTCCGGGGAATGCCCGCGGCTGCCCGGTGTGAGGAATTCGGGAAAGCTCACGATGTGCAGGTCGCGCGGCAGCCCGTTTGCCGCGAAGAGGTTGCGGAACTGCTCATCCACAGCTTCTGTATCCTCCTCGGCACCGCGATGGCGGGCTACACTCACGCCGAACCCGGCATCATGCAGGCGCTTCAACATCTGAACGGCCTTGCGGAAATTGCCCGCTCCGCGGCAGATGTCATGCGCGGCTTCGTCGGCGTGGTCGAGGCTGATGCGGAACCGGACCGGATTCGGCAGATCCCGCAGCGCCACGACATCCGCGAAACGCTTGAAGAGCGGGTCCGTGCCGTTGGTCAACACGAGGCAGGGCCGGTGCGTGATGGCCAGGCGCAGAATGGCGATGAAGTCCTTCACGACGAACGGCTCGCCGCCGGTGAAGGAAAACTGCTCCACGCCGAGCGCCAGCGCTTCTTCGATAAACGGGCGCGCGTCTTCGAGTTTCAGCGCCTGGATCCGGGTGTCGCCCGGCTTCGAGCCCTCCAGGCAGAAGGGACAGCGCAGGTTGCAGATGGTCCCGGTATGGAACCACAGTTCGGTGAGTGTCGCGGGCTGAATGTAGCCACGCGGCTCCCCTTTCGACGTGTGCGTCCATGAGGACATATTCTCAACAAGCAACGTATTTCCCATGAGCAAGCTCCCTTTTAAAGCAAGGCTCTCACCGAGTCCATATCGACTTCGGATGCCAATACATAGGCGTGCCGCTCATCCGCCCAACGCGCCGTGTTCCAGTTGCCGTGGACGCCAAACTGCAGGGCGCCGTCCGGTGCTGCGTCCGGCAGGGCGCCGGCATCCATGACAAAGAAATGGGCCAGTTCGCCGTCTTCCAGCGAGAAGCAGAAGAGATAGATCGACTCCCCGCGCCAGTTGAAGGAACGGCAGCCAATCCCCCTCTCCGCGGCAGCCAGTAGCGACTCCGGCAGGCCATCGCGCAGACGCAGGCGCGACCAGCGCTCCGCGGCTTCCAGGCTCAACGAGGCGTGTTCCAGCCGGAACGGGCGCGAAACATGGCCTGCGGCCACGCGGGGAAACGCCTCGAACGAAAGCGGTGGGGCGAAGAGGCCGGATGCCGCCCACAGGCCACCGACCAACAGCAGTAGGGACGCAGCCAGCGCCAGCGCGCCACGTTGACGCCGCCAGAAGGAGGGTGCGCGTGTCACCGCAGGAATGGCCAGAATATCGTCGAGCAATCCGCTCGGAACCGGGACATCGGCCAGCTTCTTTTGCATGGCTCGATCGAACTCCCGCTCGGCGGTTAACCAGCGCGCGAGGTCCGGATCCTGCTCCGCCTGGCGGAGGGCGTCGGCAAAGACCGGGTCGGCGGCGTCCTGCCCGCCCGGCCGGAAGGCCGAAAGTAGTGTCCTGGCTTTTTCTTCATTCATGAGTGCCTCCCGAGGCAGAGAAGGGGATGGGATCCTGTGCGAAATTGCCTCCCCCCTGGGCCAGCGCCTGACGCAGCATCTTCTTTCCGCGCGCCAGGCGCGACATCACCGTGCCGATGGGCACGGTCAGGATATCGGCAATTTCCTTGTAGCTGTGGTCTCCCAGGTAGAACAGGCTCAGCGGCTCCCGGTAATGATCGTCGAGGCAGGCGAGCGCGGACAGCGCATCGCTCGCTTCCATTGTCCGTACGTGGGCCGCATCCACGGATGGCAATTCGGGCTCGGCCTCTGACAGCTCCACATGGGGGAATCGTGTATATCTTCGTTTGCTCCTCAAAAATTCGCGGTACAGGGTCGTGAACAGCCATGATTTCGCTTTGCTCGCGGTGCGGAGCTGGTGCCCCTTTTCGGCCCAGAGGGCAAAGGTCTGCTGCGTCAGGTCGCCGGCATCCGAGGGGTGCCGACTCAGGCTCAGCGCGAACCGGTACAGGTTCTGGTAATGCTCGCGCACCAAGTTCTCAAATTGAAGGCTCATAGCGGTTTCGTGGGTATGAGACACCAAACCGGGCCTCTATTCCACTGGTTCGGGAAAAACCGGGAGAAACCGCAGCCCATCCGGCTTGCCAGGGTGGAGCGCCAGAATGGCGTCGATCTGCTCGCGGTCTTCCCGGCGCAATCGATAGCGTGTGGGTGAGTCGGGGGCGATACGGGCGAAGGCCGTTCCTTCCTGGGAATCCCGGTGCATCGCATCGAGGCAATTCGGGAGATCGTCGAGCGGCAATCCTGCCCGGCGCAGGATGCGCTCCACGCACGAGCGGCTGTCGGCAATCAGATCGTCATAAGCAAACACCAAAGCATCGTCGGGAAGGGACGCGCGATTGGCGTCTACGATGTCGCGATAGATCAGCCACGAAACGGTGAGACGCTCGACGCACGTCAGCCGATCCGGCAGGCGGTCGTATGGGAGAAGGCATTGGTCAAAACCGCGGCCGTTGAAGTAGCGGAAGTAGTCGCCAAACTTATCGCGCGGCAGAACGGATTGGTCTTGATGGCACCCGGTGAGATTCACCAGCGACTCGACCCATGAGAAACAGTCCCTGAATAGGAAGAGATGCGCGGCGCTCGGGAACTCGGCGAGGAACAGGTCCAGCAGGTTCAGGCAGCCGCTCCGGAATTTCACCACACCTGTGTTGGCATTCGACGGCAGGCCTCGAAAGGTGAATCGCATTCCGGCGCGCAATAAGGAGCTCCACAAAGGGTCGCGTGGATCGTTCACAGTTCGCTGAAAAGCGATCATCGTGAAGAAGTCCGGCTCGGAGTAACTGACGGCGGCCGGGTGTCGCGCGAAGACGCGGCTCAGTAGCGTGGAGCCGCAGCGTCCAATGTTATGGACGGGCACCAGCGCCCGCGGGGCGGGAATCTGTTCCGCCAGCTCGACGAACTCGTCGAGATCCACGGTGTAGAGCGACTCCGCACACGCGAACTGGACCTGGTAGTAAAAGGGCGCGGCTTGCAGGTCGAGATCGGGCGGTGTGGAAACGAAAAGGGCTTCTCCGGCGTCGACGTCCAGGCTGTAGAGCGAGATTGTCGGGTCGCTCAAGAGGACGGCGGAGTCGATTTCGCCTTCGTTGCGCAGCGAGAAATCGTTTCGATTCGCCGCCATGCAGGGGGTGGTGACTCGCTGGCGATTCTGTATGGAGTATCTTTTGATGCAGGCACCGGTTGGTTGAGGCTTGGTTTGTGAGGGTATGGCAAACGCGCGGGCCTTGTCGATGCGGGGTGGATTGGAAGTATTCTTCCATCGTGTGGAAGTTTTGTTCCATCGAATGGAACTTTTGTTGCAGGGAATGGAACTTTTCTTCCGGTCCACGTTGAATTCCCCGTAGCCGCGGCGGCTAGGGCGTGTTGATTTATACGGCGCGCGGGGTGGAATGTCCAAGCACCAGCGCGCCTTCGAGAAGGCGCGCAAGAAAGCGGGTTCAAGAACCCGCACTCCAATGGGCTTTTGGAGTGCGCTTTCTTGAAAGCGCTCTTTTCCGGGGGTTCTTGAACCCCCGGAAACTCGACGGCTGACAGCCCCGTCCTTCAGCATGCAATTGTGCACAGCGATGGACCGCAGGAGGCCACGGCACGGCTTGAATAAATCAACACACCCGCTACGCCGTGGCCTGCGTGAGATGGCCGGTATTTGAACCACGGATGAACGCTGATTGATGTGGATAGAGGAGGGGATCACCACGGAGGGCACGGTGAACGCGGAGGGGTTCGAGGGGATTTGCGTGTAGGAGTAGGTGTACGAGTACGGTGAGTTCTGCGGTCAGGGTCTTACTCTTACTCTTGCTCTTACTCTTACACCTACTCGTACACTCCGATCTCACTATCGGGTTGCCGCCGCGTTGTGACCGGGCGTGGGGCAGGGCCTCGATGTGCCCGAAGCCGAAGATCGGGACGGCGAGACGCCGCCGCAGGCGCGTAAATCAGGGAATCGTATTCCCGGATTTACATTGACGTGCGGCGGTGCTCCGCATAGCTTATGCCCATGATCAAACGACATATTTCCGAGGTTCTGCTGCGTCTCTCGACCAAGTTCCCGGTCCTTACGCTGACGGGTCCGCGCCAATCAGGGAAGACCACCCTGCTCAGGCATTTGTTCGGGCACTACGATTACGTGAATCTGGAGAGCCTGGACGTGCGGACCGAGGCGGAAGAAGACCCGCGTGGTTTCCTGCGCCGCCACGCGGAGGGGGTTGTGCTGGATGAAGCGCAGCGGGTACCCGCCCTGTTTTCGTATGTCCAGGCCCTCGTCGATGAGCGGCGGGAGATGGGGCGGTTCATCCTCAGCGGATCCCAGAATTTCTTGTTGATGGAAAGTATATCGCAATCTCTCGCGGGTCGTGCTGCCATTCAGCACCTTCTGCCCTTTTCAATCGGCGAACTGCCGGCGCGAGCGAAGGAGTCCTTAGACGCTCGCCTCCTGAAGGGCGCATATCCACCGCTTCATGATCGGCAACTCACGGCAGAGGAGTTCTATCCTTCTTACTTGGAAACCTACGTCGAACGCGATGTGCGAAGTATTCGCAACGTCGGCAATCTATCTCTCTTCCGCAAGTTTCTCATGCTGTGTGCGGGTCGCAGTGGCCAGTTGTTGAATATGACCTCGCTAGGGAACGAGGTTGGAGTGGATCACAAGACGATTCAGAGTTGGATATCCGTTATGGAAGCCGCCTTTCTGCTGTATCGGCTGCCGCCGTACCATCGCAACTGGAATAAGAGGGTGGTGAAGCAGCCAAAACTGATCTTTCTGGATACCGGGGTGCTTTGCGCGCTTCTGAACATCCGCAGGGAAGAGGACGTACGCACCCATCCCCTGCGAAGCCATATCTTCGAGAGCTGGGTCGTCTCCGAGGCGGTAAAGCATCAAACGAACCGCGGCCAGCGCCCGTCTCTTTCTTTCTGGCGCGACCACAGCGGACACGAGATCGATCTAATTATTGAAGACGCAGGCCACTTGCGGGCGTTGGAGGTGAAGTCGGGGGAGACCGTGCTGACTTCCTGGCTGGATGGGCTGCAGTGGTTCAAGCAAGTGGCGGGCGAATGTCTTACCGAAGCCGCAATTATCTATGGAGGCGATCGCGTCGCCACGCGTCGCGACACCAAGGTCATTCCATGGCGCAAAGTCACTGAAGCCTTCGGATAGTCTGTGGCGATCAGTGCTTGTCCCGTTGCCTGAAGCGGGGGGTGACATGGGAGAGGGAGGGACTACGGTAGCGGAGGGGCTCGAGAAGATTCGCGCGTAGGAGTAGGTGTACGAGTACGGCGAGTCCTGCGGTCAGCCCCTTGCTCTTACTCTTACTCTTACACCTACTCGTACACTCCGATCTTATTATGGGATTACCGCTGCGCTGTGACCGGGCGTGGGGGGCGCGCCACATTTTAGCAAATGCGGCTACAGCAAATGCGGCTACAAGAATGCGGCTACAGCGAATGCGGCTGAGTGGACAGGGTTGCTCTACTCTCAACCCTCCTGGCCGATGACGGTGAGGCCGTAGGCGCTGAAGTGCGGGTCTTTCGTCACAACCGGGACGCCGAGGCGGAGGGCGGTGGCGATGATGAACCGGTCGCAGGGGTCGCGGTGGATGTCTGGTAGCTGGGGCGCGCGCATGGCGTCGGCCAAGTCGAGGGGCGCTGGGGTCAGTCCATGATGCTCCACAACGGTGGTGAACCAGTCATCGGCGGCGGCAGGCAGTGTCAGTTTGCCGCGTCGCCACTTCAGGGCGACCTCGAATCCGCTCAGCACAGAGACGTAGACAATCGAAGCTTGTTGGATCCGTTGGCGGGCGCTTTCATCGAGTTGCGGATCGCCACTGGCCAGCCAGAGGAGGGCACAAGTGTCGAGAAGCAGGTTCATCGGCTCTCCTCGGGCCAGGCATCCTCTTCGATTTCCTCGACGGGGTCATAGCCGATCTTGATCTTGGACATGACCGGATGAAGCTCCGTTCGGGAGCGCTGACGATGGGGCGTGATGTCGGCAATCGGTTTGCCATGTCGGCACACGACCAGGGTTTCACCCGATTTCTCGACAGCTTGCAGCACGCTGGATAGCTGCGCCTTCACTTCATGAACGCTCATGGACTTCACGGTTCACCTCCGCTTCAAAAATAGGTCATAATGGCCTAACCAATATGTCCCTAACGTAAAGTGCCGCTTGCGTCAACCGGTTTGCGTGGTGTCCTGGGGCTGCTTCACGGATTAGCCGCTGCAACTTGTTGGCAGAAACAATGTTGCACAAAATAGATGCCCTGTAGGGGGCTTAAAGACCGGTTTCTTGAGCGAAATTGGGGCTCTAAGCTGCGGAGCCCCTCCTGTGCGAGCCTTGGTGGAGCAATGCGAGCAATTGGGCTGCCCCGAAACCGGACACCCGAAACCCCGCCCCCGGGCGATTCCTCGCTACTGCTGGAGCGCAACTCCAGATTGATAGACCGACTTAGTCGGAACAAGTAAAGGGGTCCGGGTAAGGGTAGCGACAAAGTGTTTGATCGATTGTAGCGCCTCCGCAATTCAATTGCTCCATCTAGGGTGAACGGCTCGGAGTGACCCAGTAAACTGGTCGTACTTGGCCCGCCATGTGAAGGAGCCTTCTCGCGGCAATGGCCAGCGGAATCGACAAAGAGGGGGACAGAGGGCCTCGACAAAGGTGGATGGAGGTCTGAGGTCCGAGGTCCGGGGAGAGGGCCCGGCGACGACAACAAAGCGTTTTTGGGGCCGGGCACTTTTCCCTTGCGGGGCCGGGGTTTAGGGGTATAGTCCGCGCCTCAGTTGAGCCCCGCCCGTTGTGCGGGGACGAAGCGAGTGCCGCTCCTGGACCTTCGGGGGCGGCCAAAGCGGATTGTGGCCGCGGTAGCGGAAACCAATAACTCGGAGGTACTCCATGGCAGTAGATGTGCATGGCGTCTCGAAGGACGTCACCGTAGAAGCGTTGCTCGAAGCAGGTCTGCATTTCGGGCATCAGACCAAGCGATGGAATCCCAAAATGAAGCGCTTCATCTTCGCGGAGCGTAACGGGATCTACATCATCGACCTTTCCAAAACGTTGGTGCAGCTCAAAGCCGCGCAGCGTTTTCTCTATGACACCGTGTCCCGTGGCAAGAAGGTGCTTTTCGTAGGCACCAAGAAACAGGCCCAGGAGCCTTTGCGCGAGATGGCCGATCGCCTGAACCAGCCCTATGTGGTGCATCGCTGGCTGGGTGGCATCCTGACCAACAATGCAACGGTGCGCAAGAGTGTGGCACGCATGCGCGAACTGCAGGGGCTGGCGGACGAGAGTGGCGAGATCAAGGCCTCCTCGAAGAAAGAAGGCGCCCGCATGCGGCGTGAGTTGAACAAGCTCGAGCGCAACCTCAGCGGTGTGGCCGACATGGAGGAACTGCCCGGTGCCATCTTTATCGTCGACTGCAACCGTGAGTCCATTGCGGTATCCGAAGCCGTGCGCCTGAAGATTCCCGTTGTGGCGCTTGTTGACACCAACTGCGATCCAGACCTGGTGGATTTCCCGATTCCCGGCAATGACGATGCGATTCGCGCCATTCGCCTGCTTGCCGAGTACCTCGGCGAGTCCATTCAGCATGCCGCCAACGAATACGCCCGCTTTGCCGCGGAGGAAGAACGTAAGCGCAAGTCGGAAGAAGCGGCCGCGAAGGCACGCGCCGCAGCCGCGGCGGACGAGGCCTACAAACGCCGCGTGGAACAGTTAGAACGCGAGCGCGCCGCGCAGGCGGCGGCCGCTGCCGAAGCCGAAGCGGCCCCGGCGGCCGCTGAAGAAGCGGCCCCGGCCGATTCCGTCTCCGCCACCGCCTATTTTGCCAGCCCGGATTCGCCGCCACCCCCGCCGGCCGAACGCCAGGAAGAGGGCTGATACGATCGAAAAACCTGAAGGAGTACGAAGATGAGCGTAACGATTAGTGCCGCGCTGGTGAAAGAACTGCGCGATGCAACGAATGTAGGAATGATGGAGTGCAAGAAGGCGTTACAGGATGCCGAAGGTGACAAAGACAAGGCCTTCCAACTGCTGCGCGAGCGCGGATTGGCGATCGCCACCAAGAAGGCAGAGCGGACGGCCGCCGACGGGTTAATTGACGCCACTGTCAACGGCGGCGGTAAGGTCGGCGCCATGATCGAAGTGAATTGCGAAACTGACTTTGTCGCGCGCAACGAGACGTTCCAGGCCTTCGTCTCGCAACTGCTCGGCAAGGCGCTTGCCTCCGATGAAGACCTGACCGTGTCCTGCAAGGACGAGGTTGCGGCCAAAGTTGCGGAGATCGGCGAGAACCTGGTACTGAAGCGGCACATTCGTTTTGAGCAGACGGGCGCCGGCGTGGTGGCCAGCTATGTGCATCTCGGGGGTAAAGTCGGCGTGCTGCTGCAGGTCGGTTGCGAACAGGATGCGTCCGTGCAGAACGAGGGCTTCAAGAACATGGTGAAGGACATCACCCATCACATCGCCTTTGCGAACCCGCAGGCCCTGGACCGTTCGGGCATCGATGCGGCCACGATCGAAAATGAGCGCCAGCTTTTCGCCAAGCAGGCGGAGGGCAAGCCGGCCAACGTGGTCGAGAAGATTGTCGAGGGGAAGGTCAACAAGTTCTATGCGCAGGTCTGCCTGCTCGAGCAGGTTTTCGTGAAGGATTCCGATGTTACGATCGGCGAGTTGCTGGCCCGCACGGGCAAGGAACTCGGCGACACGTTCCGCATCGAGCGGTATGTGCGTTACGAAATCGGTGCCTGAGCGACTGGAGTCGGCGTCCAAAAGTTTCCTGAGATGACAGGAGCCGTTGGGCAGTCCGGCTCCGAGAGCCGAGCCGCTCCGCTTGCGGAAGCTTTGAGGTTTCTGGTGGAGCGGACGCGCTTCCGCGTCCGGCATCAAGGCGCGCCGACCAGTGCAAGTTCCGGCCCGGTAAGCCGGGCCGCTCCGGTTTCGGAACCTGTGGGATTTCTGGTGGAGCGGACGCGCTTCCGCGTCCGGCGTCACAGCGTGC
>SLOV01000029.1 GCA_007132345.1 Kiritimatiellia bacterium | reverse complement strand
GTTCGATTTCGTGCCGAAGGCCGATCAAAAATCTAAGATTGTTCGCGGCGTCTCGGTCGAGTGGAGAACGAGCCTCATTCAAGCAGCGCTCGAGTTCCCAATACTTGAAGGCGCCATGCTTCGTCCGATCAAAGGTACGACGTTTTGGTCCCTGCTTGTGGTACCGGTATTCAATTTTCTTGCCTCTGTAGTACGCGTGAAGCAAATATGTCCATGCGATTATCATCAGAACAATAAACGTTTCCGACTTGAATGACACTTGCGGATCGTTGAAGACGCGAATGGCTGTCAGCGCAGCCTCGCGAGACTTCATTACGAGCTCACGCCGCAGCGATCCTATCGACCGCTTTCGCTTAGCCATGCTGATTCATCCCTATCCGCAAAACAGTATTATCGAACTGACTTCAAGGTCGCTCGACACTTGGCATTCACTGCCGGCAGCGTATGCTGCAGATTGTATAGCTGTCAATGACCAAGACTCTTGTGGAGGGGTGGTTACGAAAGCTTTCGTGGCTGAGAATGTAGGCCGAGGTAGGCTTTATGCCCCAAGTGAATTCTGCCCGGCTTGAAACAAGGTCGCGGAACCGAATAAAGCCTACTTCAGACGTGGAATGGGCACAGTTTCCGCCATGAATGAACCCGTTATATTGGTGGAAGTAGAGTTCCATTCGATGGAGAAAAAGTTCCATAGGATGGAGGAAAAGTTCCACTGTGATCCATATGCCCACGCTGGTGAGGTCGCTGTGGGACGGAAACACGGCGTTGACCCGCGCGGTCCAGACGAAGTCTGCGCTTTCGGATCGGGCGGGGTTGGGCCAGCAGTTCTTATCTTTTGATCGTACCTCGCATGGATTTGTCATCCCGAGCTTGCCGAGGGATCTCCAGATCTTCAAAAACACTGGAGATTCCTCGATCCTGCATCCGCGGGACTCGGAATGACGGAGTCTGACAGGTGAACGTGTCCCGCAGAATGAGAACGGCTGGGGTTGGGCCAGTAATTCTCATTATGGCCCTTGCCGCCTGAAGGCGGGACTACAAACGGGCGAAGACACTGCGAGAAACCGTTCGTAGTACCTGCTTCAGCAGGCCCGGAGAACCCGTTCCGGGCCATACTGAGAATTGCTGGGGTTGGGCTTGGCGTGGAAGCGGAATCGGGCTACATCAGGCAACGGAGAGAGGAGGACCTGGCTCATGTGGTTGATGACAAAGCATGGCTTCTATTCGATCGTGCAGCGAAAACCGGGCGAGTTTCATGTGCGTGCCCGCGAGGCGCGGGACCTGGAGAATCTTGTGACCCGTATCCCCCTGGAGGGTATGGAGGTGATCTCGACGCCTTCCGCCGATTACTGCGCGCGGCTGGTGGTGGACCAGGAAACGGTGATGCGCATTTTGCAGTTTCTCGGCGAAACCCTGGATTACTCGAACTTCAAGGGGCAGGTCGATCAGACGCCGGACCAGCGGCGCAAGCCGTATCATGAGGTCTGGGATGTGCTGGCCGATGCACTGGGTGCGTACGGTCGGCCAGGGCGCGCAGGCTGAGCGGGAGCAGGATGCTCCCGCCACTTTGGTTGGGGGTCGCTGGTCAGCGGACGGCCTTGGCTTGCTTTTGTCTCTCGCGGCGGCGGTGATAGAGTACCTGCTGTGTCATCATGACGACCTGGTTGGTGGTCCAGTAAAGCACGAGGCCGCTGGCGAAGTTGTAGAAGAGGATCAGCATCATGATGGGCATGAACTTCATCATGTTGGCCTGGCGCGGGTCGCCGGCGGTGGGGGTGAGTCTCTGCTGGAGGCTCATGCTGGCGGCGTTGAGGATCGGCAGGATGTTCAGACCAAGCCCGAAGGGCAGCATGCCGGCGAAAAGGTTTTCAGGCTCGCTGAGGTCGCGCACCCAGAGGAACCCCGCGAAGCGCAGCTCGATGGCGCTGCGGAGCACAACGAAGAGCGCGAAGAAGACGGGAATCTGGATCAGCATGGGCATACAGCCGCCGAGCGGGTTCACCTTGTTCTCGCGGTAGATCTCCATCATGGCCTGCTGCTGCTTCTGGGGGTTGTCTTTGTATTTCTCCTTCACCTCCTGCAGGACGGGGGCGAGTTCCTGCATCTTGCGCATACTCTCGGTGCTCTTGTGGGTGATGGGCCAGAAGATGCCGCGAATGACGATGGTGAGCAGAATGATGGCGAGGCCGTAGTTGTGCGGCCAGAGCCGTTCGTGAATCAGGTTCAGGACCCAGAGCAGGAACTTGCAGATGGGCGAGAAGAGGCCGAACTCCATGACCTCCGCCTGGTTGTTCCGCAACTCGCGGATGATGGAATAGCGTTTGGGCCCGGCGTAATAGCTCATGTTGCGCTGGAAGGTTTGTCCGGGATCGAGGGTGATGGCGGGGAAAACGATATCGCCGGAGACCTGGGCAAGGGCGCGATCGCGGGGATCCTCCTTGGCCCCGAAAATGATCCCTTTCACCGTGTCGTCTTCCGGGCGGAGGATTTGAACGAAGTAGCGGCTCTTCGCGGATAGCCAGTCGATGGGGCCCTCGGTGGGAATGGTGGCAATGCCGTCGGCAGCGCGCTTGGCGGCGTTGGGCAGTTGTCTCCGGCCGAAGTGTTCTACGCCGCGCCCGCCGTGAAGCTGCGCATCGGCGCCGAGGAAGACCACACCGCGCGGTGCCTGGCCGCCGGTTTCGTCCTGCATCATACCCAGTTCGATGGAGTGCTGCGGCAGGCTTACGGCGCGCTGCGTGGTGTTGGAGAAGGTATCCACCGCAGTGATTACATAGCGGTCGTCGAGGTGAAGGGTGCGCTTCATGACAATGCCATCGGGCGAGCGGGCTTCGAGCTGGACCATGCGGCCGGGCTCCACCTCTCGCAGGTGCAGGACGCTATTCCGGTCGAAGCCGGGCAGATCGCTGTAGGCGAGGGCGCGGCGCGGGCCGAAATCGAGCAGGACCGGCGGGCTATCTTCGTCGACGGTCTGCCGGTAGGCCTTGAGCAGGGCGGAGGTGAAGGCGCCGCCGCGGGTGGTGAGTTCGAGCCGCACTAGATCGTTGGTGAGCAGGGTGGTCTGCTCCGGAATTTCGGGTTGCACCACGGGATCGGGCTCCGCCGGCTCTGCGTCGGGCTCGGGCGGGAGGGCCTCGACGGCCTCGATGACCGGCGGCGTTTCGCGCAGCTCGGGCGTGGGCGCGGGTGCGTCTTCCGTGACCGCGGGGCGCTCGGGGGCCTCGGGCTGCGGGAAGAGCTGGCGCTCGATACGCGGCCCCATCATGGGCCAGAGGAGGAGCAGGAGGATGAGGCCTCCAAGGACAGCGATTTCTTTTCGGTTCATGAAGATTTCCCGTGGGCCGCCGGTTCGGGGACGAGGTCAACGCCTCCCGGGTGGCGGGGATGACATTTGAGAATGCGTTTAAGGCTCAGCCAGAGGCCGCGGAAGACACCGTGCTGGGCGAGGGCCTGCGCACTATACTCGGAGCAACTGGGGTAGAAGCGGCAGCAGGGCCCGAACAGGTGGGAGAGTGTCGCCTGATAGAGGCGAATGACCAGGATTAAGCTGCGCGCCGCGAGATTCATTGTTCTTTGCTCGTTACCGTCTCTTTCAATACACCGGCGCGCGCTGCAAGCCGAAGATATTCTTCGCGAGCGGCCGGCATGCGCATGCCCGGCAACGGGCGCCGTGCCACCAGCACCAGTGCGACATCGGGGCGCAATTGTGCGCGCGTCAGCCGGAAGCACTCCCGTAACAGGCGCTTGGCCCGGCTTCGCGCCACGGCCCCGCCGATCTTCCGGCTGGCCACCACGCCGAGCCGCGGGGCCTCGCAGACGCCGGTCAGGCTCCACATCACCATGGATCGCCCGACGTGGCTGGTGCCGTTGGAGAAGACGCGCCGGAACTCCTCAGACTTCAGCAGGCGGGCACTGCGCGGAAATCGCTGGTTCGTGCGGGACGCCCCGGAAGCAGGGCTCCCGTTCCCGGGCAGGACCACGCCGCGCCTCCATTCGTCAGACGGTCAGGCGCTTGCGCCCCTTACGGCGGCGCCTGCTCAGCACGTTGCGGCCGTCGGCCGTGGCCATGCGGCTGCGGAAGCCGTGTTTTCGGGCACGCTTGATGCGGGATGGCTGATATGTCCGTTTCATGCTCTACGCTTCCTGTTTCCTGGGCAAAAAAGAGGGCGAACGCTAGCAGGTTTCCAACAACTGTCAACACCGCAGCGCGGCAAGAAAATCATATAAATCAAAACGGCGCGGCGGTGCCGATGCGCGTGTTGATGGTGGCTTCGGCGATGGAGCGGCCGTCCCGGAGGGTGGGGGAGCGGCGCGGTTTCCAGGGGCGGCGCCGAAAGCGGCCGATCAGCCGGTAGCCCCGTGTGAAGCCGATCAACTTATCCAGGCCGGCGCCGAGCAGGGCGAAAGGGTAGAGGCATGCGTAGGACTTGCGCAATTGGTCGAGGGCCCGGATTTCCTGGTTCACGTTCTGCGATCCCAGGTCGCGGTCGACGCCGAGGAAGGTCGCCAGCAGGTCGGCATGCGCTTCCGCCGCCCCCACGAAGTAGCGGGAGAAGGTCAACAATTCCTCCGCATCGAATCCATCTTTGATGAGGTCGAACAGCATCGGCTCCGTATAGCCCCGGCGCACCCGGCCCAGGCCATGGCGGGAGAGGCCAAACAGCGTGCGCAGGCCCGCAAGCAGGCTCCATCGCTTCACAAACGGTACCTCGATGAGCAGCCGTCCCGTTGGTTTGAGAACGCGATGGCACTCTTCCACCCAGGCCGCGTCCTTCTCGATATGCTGCAGCACGTCGAGGAGCACGACAACGTCGGCCGATTGGTCCGGCAGCGGCAATTTCCCCGTTTCGTCCAGTGGCTGGCCGTCATTCACCAGCTCGACCAGCGGCGAAGCCTGGGTTGGGGCGAGATAGAACCGTTTCCACTTCGCTTTTCCGGCGACCAATTGGGACGCCACCGGATTGATGCCGCCCGACACGAGCACGCGCTGTTCGCCCGTGACGCCCGCGAGCAGCCGTTGGACTTCGCTCAGGATCTGCCGGCGGGAAACGCTCTTCTCGAAGAGCCATTTCTCGGCGTTTCGCGCCTGCACGCGCATCTGTTCGTTGGTGGTTTCCATACCTTATTCGTTTCGGATCTGTTCCTGAAGGACTGCGCCGCCAAGCGGTTGCACGCATGTGCCAGACTGGTATACTGGCCAGCGCCCGGTGAATGAACCCGCGCCCGCAATCCGCTTGCAGTGGCTGTAGAAATTGTCCAAACCGGCCCGAAATGAAAAGCGAAAACTTGCCTGCGCGCTCACGCCCGCATGGCCAATAAGGAGAACCCTCTTATGAACACACCATCGGCGGCCGAGCCGGCCGCGCCCCCATCCCCGCGCATGTTGTCCGTGACCTTTCCCGACGGCGCCTGTAAGCAGGTGCCGCTCAACACCACGGTCGGCGCGCTGGTCGGCGAACGCGATGGACCTGACGGGCTCTACTATCTGGGCGCCACGGTCAACCACGACGTGGTTTCCCTCACCTACCCGCTTGAGACCGACAGCGAGCTGAGCATGCTGACCCTGGCCGACTCGCACGGGGAACGGATTTATCGACGTTCCCTTTCCCTTCTCATGGCCCGGACGATCAAGGAGCTGTTTCCCGAGGCGCGCTTCACCGTGGAACACTCCCTGGGCTCGGGCCTCTATTGCACCTTCGAGGTCGATGGGCATCAGGGCATCACCGACGAGCAGTTGTCGCAAATCGATGCGCGCGCCCGCGAACTCGTGGCAAAAGGCGTTCCGATCGAGCGCCACAAAGTCACCTTCCAGCAGGCGGTCGAACGCTTCGAGGCCGAGGGGCAGCACGACAAGGTGAACCTGCTCCGCTTCCGCAATCCGCCGAAGATCGTGCTCTATTCGATCGAAGGCTTTTCCGACCTCGGCCATGGGGTGGTGGCGCCGAGTACAAAGGCCCTCAATCTCTTCGAACTGGTGCGCTACGAAGAGGGCTTCATGATTCAATTCCCCGACACCCAGAATCCCGCCGAGGTCCGCCCCTTCACGCCGATTCCCTACCTGTATCAGATCTTCAAAGAGCACAAGGGGTGGGGCCGTATTCTTGGACTCACGACCGTCGGCCAACTCAACGAGATCATCGCGCGCCGCGAGATCGATGGTTTCATCAAGATTGCCGAAGCCCTGCACGAGAAGAAGATCGCCCGGGTCGCCGACGAGATCTACAAGCACCACGACCGCATTCGAACCCTGCTCATCGCCGGGCCTTCCTGCGCCGGCAAGACGACCCTGACCAAGCGACTCGCGATTCAACTCCGCGTGAACGGGCTCCGGCCCCGCTCCGTTTCGGTGGACGACTACTTCGTGAATCGCGACGACACACCGCGAGATGCCGCGGGCAACTATGACTTCGAGCATATCGAGGCCATCGACCTCGCATTGTTCAACGAACATCTCATGCGTCTCATTGAGGGCGAAGAGGTGGAACTGCCGCGATTCAACTTCGAGAAGGGCGAGCGGGAATATCGTGGCGACCGGCTGCGCCTTGCTCCAGACGAAATCCTGATTCTGGAGGGCATCCATTGCCTGAACCCGCGCCTCTCCGCAACCGTCGACGAGGACCACAAGTTCCGCATCTATGTCAGCGCCCTCACGCAGTTGAACCTGGACCATAACAGCCGCATTTCCACCACCGACAACCGCCTGCTGCGTCGGCTCGTGCGCGACTACCAGTTCCGCGGCCACTCGGCGCTGACCACCTTGCGGATGTGGCCCAGCGTGCGCGAAGGCGAGAAGCGCTGGATCTTTCCCACGCAGCATCAGGCCGACATCGCCTTCAACTCCGCGCTGGATTACGAACTGGCGGTGCTCAAGCCCATGGCCGAGCCGCTCCTGGCCGAAGTGAAGCCCGATGTGCCCGAGTATGCGACCGCTCGACGCATGCAGGAATTCCTCTCCTATTTCGTCGCCGCACCCGAGGATATGGTGCCGAAGGCCTCGATTCTGCGCGAATATATTGGCGGCAGCAGCTTCAAGTATTGAGCATGAAGACAAAAGGCTTCGTCGCCGATCGCCCTGTGGTAGAGTCTCCGGCAGGAGGCCTCCCGTGATTCCCGATCTTCAATCCAGCATTCTCTGCGACGACGTGCGGCAGGAGCGGAACGGCAAGTTCATGCTCATCGGCCTGTTCGACGCCATCGTGGCGCAGAATCTGCCGGTCCGGTATCCGCGCCTCTTCATGGTGACCCGCTGGTGCAGCGGTCAGGGCGAGTTCAAGCAGCAGACCCGCATCCTGAAGCCCGACCAGAGCAGCGTGCTGGTGGAGGGCAAGATCATCCCCGTCCGCCTGCCTTCGCCGGAAGCCACGGCCACGAACGTGGAAGTGTTCATGAACGTCTCGTTCGAGAGCATCGGCACGCATTGGATCGAGATCCTGCTCGATCGGCATCTGAAGATCCGTTACCCGCTTCGGGTCACAAAGGTGGCAAAGCCGCTGCCCGGCGCGGCGGATAGCAGCCCGTAGAGATCGATAGAGGGCTCAGCCCTCTTCTTCGGACTCGACCAGGCGGATGGTGCGCGGCTTAGCGATTTCGCGCAGGAGTTTGTCGGACTCGTCGAGATGCCGGCGCAGTGTGCCGAGCGTCTCCTTGAACTCGTTGGCGGTGGAGACGTCGCGTAATGTGCCGTCGACCGCTTCCTGCACGCGCAGAAGCTGTTCCACGCTGGCCTGCATCTGGGTGATCCGGTCGAGCTGTTGCGCGATCGACTCGGCGGACTGGTTGAGTTGCACCACGTGCTGCTGCAAAACGCCGTTGAGTTCGCGGCCCATAGTGGATCCGCTCTCGCTGAGCGCACCTGCGTGCGTGTTGAGCGCTTCCGCAATCTTTTCGTAGCTGACGGTGAGTGCGCGGCCCACGTTCTGCAGGTGCCCCGTGGTCTCGCGGGTGAGGGCCTCGACCGGCTGCTGCACGGCCTCGGCGAAGAGTTCCGGTTTGGGCAGGTACTTCTCGAACGTTCCATTCACGGCCTTGGAGAGACAGTCCATGAGTTCCTGCGCCGTCATGGTGGTGTTCGGCAGCGGGCCGGGCAGGCGGGAGAGGAGGCGGCTTTCGATGTATTGGTCGACCTGACGCTCCGCCGAGTGGCGGCCGAGATGCACCACGGCGAGCAGCGCCAGCGCCGCGAGGGTGCCGCCGGCATCGGCCTGCTGCCAGATCGCGCCCAGCAGCAGAATCAAGGCTCCGGCGAGAACGGCGCTGCGTGCCTGGCGCACTTGCTGCGATTGAAACTGCGCCAGCCCCACCACTTGCGCAGGCGCCAATCCATCCGCCCAGGCCGCCAGGAGGTTTCCAATCCGGGGCGCGAGCGGGCCGGCGCCCGTGACCTTATGCTCGCGCGCCGTCGCGCGGTCCGTCAGAACGAGCGACACCGGCAAAGGGTCGCTTTTCAAGGCCAGGCCCAGACGCACCGCGCCCGCGGCCTGCACCAGGACCAGCGCCCAGGCCAGACCCAGAAGATAGCCGGAAAAGCCGCCTGCCTCGGGAAAGCCGATTCGGTCGCCTGCAAAGAGAAAACCGAGCAGGCCGCCAAGAATCAGGAAGGCGAGTGCGGGGAGGAGGGTGGCCGAGACCCATTGTTGATGGCGGTCGCTTGAATTCATATCAGGTCCTGAGTCAGAATTACCTACGTCATCTCGACTCGGACTGTAGGGAAAATGGAGTAAGTCTGTCAAAGTGAAGATTGCCTCGCATTTCATCTCGTTCTTGCCGCATGCCCGCGACCCGGCAAGCGGCGGCGCCTGTGCCTGGCCTCGGGCAGGTGCTCTTTTGCTGGTGCTGTTGCTGGGTTGCAGGCGGGAAGAGCGACTTTTCCCGAGGGATTTCATCGAAATTCCCGCCCCCAGCCACGCCGTCGGCGACGCTGCTGGCCCTACCCTGGCCATGGGCCGTCGCGAAGTTACGGTGCTGGACTATGCCCGCTACCTGAATGCCCGGCCCCCTGGAAAAACCCTGACGCATCCTCAATTTTCGATGCGTCAGGGGCGGGTTGTGCCGGCGCGCGGCGAGGCATATCGGCCGGTGGCCTTCGTCTCGGCGGGGGAGGCGGCCGCCTATTGTGACTGGTTCAGCACACAGGGGCCGTGGCGGGCGCGGCTGCCGACGCATGCCGAGTGGCAGCGCGCGGCGGAGGGCGGGCGCCGTCACGCCATGTTTCCGTGGGGCTGGGGGGCGCCGGAGGGCAGGGCGCATTTTGCCCGAAAGGGTCCGGCACGCGTGGGCCGGTATGCGCCGAATCCCTTCGGGTTCCATGACCTGGCCGGGAACCTTTTCGAATGGTGCGCACCGGAGGCAGACCAAGAGGGCAACGGCTGTTTTGCGGTGGGGGGGAGCTGGGCAGAGACCGACCCGTTCATGCTGGCCATCGACCGGGCGACACCGTTTCCCTGCGATTACCGCGACGCCGACGTGGGCTTTCGCGTGTTGCTGGAAATACCCTGAATTGCTGTTGTGGCTGCTTCTCCATTGCGTGCCTGCCTCAATTTCACGTAGAGGTTACAGGCATGGCTTCAGCCCGGCACATTGCGGAATACGTGGGGTTGCGCGCGCTGGCGGGTCTCTTTCAACTTCTCCCCTTGCGGGCGGCGCTGGCGCTGGCCTGGGCGCTGGCGGCCTTCGTGCATCATGCGCTTCGCTTCCGCGTGGCCGAAGCGAGGCGTCGTCTTCATGAGGTCTTCCCCGACAGCACCGCGACATGGCGAAAGCGAATTGCATGGCAGGCGTGGCGGAACCTGATCTTCACCGGCGTCGAGGTCCTGCGTATGCCCCGCGTGCGCCGCGAGCACCTGGATGCAATCTACGAGAGCCTTGCCCCCTTTGAAACCGTGCGCGCCCATCTGGCCACCGGGCAGGGTGCCCTGGTCGCGGTCGCGCATGCGGGCAACTGGGACCTATGCTCTGTCTCCAGCCAGTTACTGGGGCTGCCCACCTTTGCATTGGCGCGCCCCCAGAAAAACGCCCTCACGGATCGGTATCTGAACCGGATGCGCGGAATCACCGGGCCCCCGCCGGTGATGAACGACTCCGCCATGCTCAAGAGCGTGGTGCGCCGGCTGCGGGGCGGCGAGGGGATGGCGATCCTGCCCGATGTGCGCTCCCGGACTCCGGCCCTGTCGATCCACTTCCTGGGGGGTACGGCCAATATCGCGGCCGGCACCGCTGTCTTTGCCCGGCTCGCCAAAGTGCCGGTCTTTCCGACCTTTCTGCGGCGCGTCGGCTGGACGCACCACGCCATTGAGCTGGGCGAGCCGGTCTGGCCCGACCCGTCCGCGGATCGGCAAGAGGACGAGACCCGCATCGTGCAAACCGTGCTCGCTTTTCACGAGACCTGGATACGCCGCTATCCGGAGCAGTATTTCTGGTACAACAAGCGCTGGGTCCTCGATCCGCTCTGAGCTTCCGTTCAGGGCGCTGTGCCCGTTTCCGCCGCCGCCTTGGTCCGGACCAGCAGATACGAGCTGACCACCAGCACAACGCCGCCGACCCATTGCAGGGCGCCCAACTGCTCGCCCAGCGTCCAGATGGCGACAAAAGCCGCCGCGAACGGAACCAGCGAGAAGGCCCCCTCTGTTACGATTGGCCCCACAAGCCCGATGGCCCGGTAGAGCAGGACGTGGCCAATGGCGATGCCGAGAAGGGCGGAGAGAACCAGATGCACCCACATCGCCGGCGCGACGTGCGGCACGGCGCTCCAATCGCCGAGCCAAAGGCCCACCAGCAGCAAGGCACCTGCCGTGTAGAGGCTGATGACCCCGAAGGCGAGCCGCGCCGTGTACGCGCCGAGATAGCGCCGCACGCAGACGCCGTACAACCCCCACAGCGCCGCGTCCGCGACGAGGATGGCGACGCCGATGCGTGTCATGTTGCCAAGCTCGAGGCCGCCCCAGTACATGGCCACCACTCCGGCGACGATGCCGGCGAAGGCCATCCAGAAGGCGGGCCGACGGATCACGGCGCGCTCCTCGCGCAGCATCCAGAAGCTGAAAAGAATCGTGAAAGCGAACGAACTGCGCACCACGAAGCTGATGACGGTTGCGTCGTTGTAGTAGGGCGCCCAGGCCCAGCCCGTCTGTGCCCCGAGATTGGCGGCGGCGGGGATGAGGGCGGCCCGCCAGAGCGAAGGTGTACCGGCCACCGTTTCGCGGCGATGCCGCCAGACGAACGGGGCCCAGACCAGGGCCGCGACGCCATAGCGGAACGTGTTCACGGTCCAGGCATCCAGCGCATGCGTAAAGCTCTTCAGGAAGGTCGGGACGGCGGCGAAGACCAGGATGCAGGCGGCCAGAGAGGCCGTGCCGATCTTGAGGTCCTGTCGCGAGAGAGACATAGAGGGGGGACGTCGCCGGGCGTGGTGGCGGAGGTGGGATTTGAACCCACGACACATGGCTTATGAAGCCACTGCTCTAACCCCTGAGCTACTCCGCCTCGTTGCCGGCCCGTGGCGAGGAAACGGCGAAGAATGCCGAAAACCGCGGCGTGGGTCAATCCCCTCGCAAGGGTACGGCGGATGGCGAAAGGATGACACTTGATCGAACCCCTGGTCGCTTACCCTTACCCGGACAACCTTCATCGGCTTTTTCGGGATTTGAGGGGGCTCTTGGTCGGTATTCAGAGAGATTAGAGTGTACGAGTAAGTGTACGAGTAAGGATTCCGCTGAAAAACCCTGGTGGTGGTGCGTCAGCCCATGACGATTGTTGGCGGCGCGGGGTTTATCAATGAAATCAAATGCCGGCCTGGCCCTGCCCATCCCATCGGCGGCTCACCCCGCCTTCGGCGGCAGGTGCGGTTCGAAGACGGTGGTTTCGAGTTGGCGCGCCTTGCGGAAGGCAGTGACGGCCTCTTCGTAAAGTTTCAACTGACTTTGTACGCGGCGCCCCTTCTTCGCTTTCGGAAGGCGGTAGGTGCCGTCCGGTTGTAATTCGCGGCCCTTTACGGTGTCGGCAAAATGCGTTTTCAGAATGTGTGTCAATCGCCGGCGACACTCGGCTGATTCCACGGGCACGAGCAGTTCGATGCGGCGGTCCAGGTTGCGAATCATCCAGTCGGCGCTGGAAATGAAGAGGCGCGATTCGCCGCCGTGATGGAAATAGACGATGCGCGCATGCTCGAGGTAGCGGTCGATGATGCTCAGCACACGGATGTTTTCGCTCAGCCCAGGGACGCCCGGACGCAGACAGCAGATGCCGCGGATGTTCAGTTCGATTTTAACGCCCGCCTGCGAGGCCTCGTAGAGCTTGTCGATGAGCGCGGGGTCGGCGAGAGAGTTCACTTTGGCCCAGATCCGCGCCGGTTGCCCGTGCCGCGCGAACTCGATTTCGGCGTCGATCGATTGCAGGAGCCGGTCGCGCAGTCCGGTGGGGGCGGCGGCGAGTTTCTCGTAATTCTGCGGCTGGGAGTAGCCGGTGATGGCGTTGAAGAACATGGCCGCGTCCTGGCCGAGGATCGGGTCTTTGACGAGATAACTGACGTCGGAGTAGAGGCCGGCGGTGATCTCGTTGTAGTTGCCGGTGCCGAGGTGCAGATAGCGCGCGATGCCACTTGGCTCGCGACGCACCACCATGCAGAGCTTGGCATGGGTTTTGTAGCCTTTCACGCCGTAGACAACCTGAACCCCGGCGTGCTCGAGGTCGCGCGCGCGATCAATGTTGCGGGCTTCGTCGAAGCGCGCCTTCAGCTCCACCAGGGCCGTGACATGTTTGCCGTTTTCGGCGGCGCGTCGCAGGGCTTTGACAATCTGACTGTCGCGCGAGGTGCGATACAGGATCTGTTTGATGGCCAGCACATCGGGGTCGTCCGCCGCTTGTTGCAGCAGCCGCAGGACGGGCTCGAAGGCATCGTAGGGATGATAGAGCAGGATGGGGCTGCGTTCGATGAGCGCGAACATGTTGGCGCCCTCCGGCGTTTCGACCGGCATCATTGGGCGCCAGGGCTCCTGCCGGAGCGCATCATAGCCGCCCAGGCCGGCGATCTTCATCATGGCGGATAGGTCGAGCGGGCCGTCCAGCCGGTAGATATCGCGTTCCCGCACGCCCAGCAACTGGCGCAGGAAGCGGGTCATGGTCTGGGTTGCGGAGGCATGGAGTTCGAGGCGGACGCAATCGCTGATATCGCGTGCATCCAGCACTTCTTTCATGTGGGAAAGCAGGTCGGCCGCCATGTCTTCGCGGACGCTCATGTCGGCATTGCGCGTGGGGCGGAAGGCGACGCATTCAAGCACCTTTTCGCCGGGGAAGAAGAGATGAATGAATTCGGCGATCAGGTCCTCGATCAGGATATACTCGAAATCCTGGCTGGAGGGCAGGGTGATGAACCGGCTCAGGGCGGGGCTGATAGGGATCACGACATGGCGTATAGGGCTATCGGCCTCCTTGCCTTTGAGCCGCACGCCGAGATGCAGGCGTTTACCGGAGAGCATCGCCATGGGCGGGCCCTCCTCCATGGCCATGGGGGTGAGCACACTCAGCACTTCGTCCTCCATGAACCGCTCGGCATAGGCGCGCTGGCCAGAGACCAGGTCGGCGGCGCGGCGCCGGCGAATGCCGGCTTCGGCCAGGAGCGGCTCCAGGTCGTCGCGGTAGCAGGCATACTGTCGCTCCACGAGTTCCGCGGCCCGTTCGCGGATGGCGTCCAACTGCTGCGTTGGGGAGAGGCCGGCGAAATCGCGATGGCGCGGGTTGCGCGCCGCCAGGAGCTTGAGGCCGCCGACGCGCACCATGAAGAACTCGTCGAGGTTGGAGGCCACAATGGCGAGGAACTTGAGACGGTCGAGCAGCGGGATCTCGGGGTCCAGCCCCTCTTCGAGCACTCTGGCGTTGAAGACCAGCCAACTGAGTTCCCGGTTCAGGTAGCGCGCCTCTGCCGGCGCTTTTGTCTTCTTCTTTGCCGCGGCCATAACTCAGTACCCTCTCTTCCGCAACACGACGCTGCGGCCATAGACTTCCTCGAAGAGATTTCCTTTTTCGCGCAGGGCCATTTGCTCGAGCGTGAGGTCGTGCACATGCGGGACCTCGATGACCACATGGTCGCGCTCCACGAAGCAGCGCACGTCTTGAATGTGCTGATGATGCGATCGTTCCAGTGCATCGGCCACGCGCAGAATGGCGGCCATTTTTGCCACGGCGACGCGATCCTGCCGGTCCAGTTCGCCATAGAAGGGGTGCAGCGGGCTCGGTGTGGCTTTGCGGTGATAGCGGGCGATGAGGGCCACGAGTCCGATATCCTTGCGGCCCAGGCCGAACAGTTCGGAATTCTGGATGAGATACATCGAATGCTTGTGGTGCCCGACGTTGCTGATGAGCAGGCCGACTTCGTGCAACAGCGCGGCCACATAGAGGAGGAGACCATGGCGCGCATCGAGGCCGTGCTCTTCCTGCAGGGCCTCGAAGAGAATCTTGCTGAGGACGGCCACATGCGTGCCGTGCATTTCGTCGAACTGGAACTTGCGCCCGAGATCGATGGCCGACTGGATGGTCTGTCGCTGCACCTGCGGCGACCAGGCGTGCCGCGAGATCATCTCCAGCAGCAGGCCCTCGCGCATGGTGGTGCGGGCGACGTGAACCGACGAGACGCCAAGCTGGCGGGCCACATAGAGGTAGGCCAGCAGGGCAGGGGCCAGTCCTTCCGCTTCGGGAAAGGTCAGGTGCAGTCTGGTCACCAGTTCGTCCGGCGGGCGTCCGGCCACCTTGTCGACGAATGCCTGGAGCTGCTTCACGCTGACGACATGCAGTGAACCCTGCTGCCGCGCCCCGGCGATCTGCTGCACCGCGAAGCGCATGTCGCCGCCCAGGGCGACAAACGTAGCGCCGTCCGGAAACTCGATACCGGCCAGGGCCGATTCGAGATTCCGCTCAATGTGGCTTTCCATGAGGCGGGGCAGGCGGGCCGCGGGCGCCTCCGAGCTCTTGAGGATTTCATAAAGGCGCAGGCTACCGAGACGACAGCCCTGCGAGAACGCGACGCGCGCCCCGGTCATCATCAGCATCTCCGTGCTTCCGCCGCCGACCTCCATGATCAAGGCATGCTGCTTGTAGAGCGGGCCCCCTTTCTCGAAGAGCCGCTGCGAGCCCAGGTAGGCATGCCGCGTGACCTCCGCGTCTTCGAGAAGCGACACCTGCAGGCCGGTCGCGATGTAGAGCCGGTCGAGAAAGGCCTCCCGGTTGCGGGCCTCGCGCACCGCGGTGGTGGCCACAACCCGGAGCTGGTCGGGTGCGTTCAGGGCGTAGGGCTCGAGGACCTCCTTGAATCGACGCAGGATGCTGACGCATTCCCCGCTGGTCTCCTTGCCAATGCGCCCCTTGGAAAAGGTGTCCTTGCCGAGGCTGAGCGGTTGTTCGAGATGCTCCAGAATCTCAATGCCGCCCTGGCCGTCGGGCTGCGCGACGGACATGCGGACCGACGAGGTTCCGATTTCGATGGCGGCCGCCGGCCCGCTGCGTGTGTCGCGCGCGGGGGCTTCGCTGACCAGTCGATCGGAGGTTGTCTGCTTCTTCATGTTGAGCCGGTTTCCGACATGGCCACAAACCGCTAAGTGGCCTGCATGCTGGCTTCTGCCCAGGCGGCGGCGCCCAACACCGCGGCGTCATCGCCCAGTTTCGCTACGCGGATGGCATATTGACCATCGAACGCCGGCATTGCGGTTTCGGCGGCGCCCTTCGCCGCTTCTTCGAGATAGAGATCGGGCATGGCCTCCACAAGGCCACCGCCCAGCACCACGATGTCCGGGGCGAGCAGGTTCACCATGCCGCCGATGGCGCGTCCGAGCACGAAGGCCGCGCGACGTACGATGTGCTCCAGCGCCGCGTCACCGCCCATAATCGAGGCGGCCAGTGTGTTGCTGCGCAGATTCACGAGGTCGGTGCCGCCCTGGCTCAACAGATGGGGGGCTTCGCCGCGAAACGCGGCCTTGGCGGCCTCCGCGGCGATTGCCAGCCTGCTCGACACCGTCTCGAGGCAGCCACGGCGGCCGCAGCCGCAGAGGGCGCCATCCGCCACGACCGGGAAATGGCCGAGTTCGAGACAGGAGGTTCGCCGTCCGCGCAACAGGCGCCCCTCGTAGACGCAGCCGCCGCCGATCCCTGTGCCCGGAAAGACGCCCAGGACGCAGCGCGCTTTTCGGCCCGCCCCGAAGCGGTATTCGCCGTATACGCCTGCATCCACATCGTTCAGAATGGCCGCGGAACACGCGAACTGCTTTTCGATCACGCTCCGAATGGGGACCTGCTTCCATCCCAGGTTGGGCGCTTCGAGGATGATGCCTTTGTTCAAATCGAGCGGGCCGGGACAGGCCACGCCGACGCCGGCGAGGGAAGCGGCGTCGACGCTGCCCGCTGCCAGCACATCGCGGATCAACGCCTGGATGCGTTGCAGCCCGGCCTCCGCGCCTTCGCGGCCTTTCGTCCTCTTCTTGGCGGAGGCAATCCTCTTAAAGTCCGGCCCATAGAGAGAGGCCAGCATCTTGGTGCCGCCGAGGTCGAGCCCGATCCAGAGATCACGGTCCTTCTTTCTGCCCACAACGCCTCCTTATTGCCTGGACACCCTTCGTGGGGTCACCGCGACGGTGGCGGGAAAGGGATCAAGTCCGTCTTCGAGGTGATTCGATTCGCCACTGCGGCAAGCAACTTCGCCGCCGCTTCGAGGTCGTCCAGATGCACGACTTCGCAGGGGCTATGCATGTATCGGTTCGGAATGCTGACGAGCGCGGTGGCGACGCCGGCGCGGTTGAGTTGAATGGCGTTGGCGTCCGTTCCCGTCCCGCGTCCCTCGGCGTTGATTTGCACCGGGATCTTCTCCCGCTTTGCGGTGTCGATGATCAGGTCGAACAGCTTCGGATTAAAATTCGGACCGCGTGTGATGACCGGACCTTTCCCCAGTGAGACGCGGCCGGTCTGCTTCATGATTTCGCCGTGCCCCGGACAGTCCGTAGCAAAGGTCACGTCCACGGCAATGCCGACCAGCGGATCGATGCCGAAGGAGGAGGTCTTCGCGCCACGCAGTCCGATTTCCTCCTGCGAGGTCGCGACGGCGTGAATCTCCGCCTTCGGCGCCATCTTCGCGGCGAGCCGGGCCGCTTCCAGCACCACGAAGGCACCGGAGCGGTTATCGAGGCCGCGTCCTGCCACCAGGCCACCGTCCAGCTCTTCGAAATCGTAACCCAGCACGAGTGGGTCGCCGATCGCCACCCGTTTCTCGGCCGCCTTCCGGCTGTCGGCGCCGATGTCCACCCACAGTTCCTTCACCTTCATGATCCGCTTGCGGGCTTCGTCGTCCTGGAGGTGAATCGGAACCTTGCCGATGACGCCGCGGACATGGCCGTTGCGACCGCGAATCGTGACCCGCTGACCCTGCGGGATCTGGGCGTCCCAGCCTCCGACCGGGGCGATCCAGAGGTAGCCCTGGTCGTCGATGTGGGTAATGACGAACCCGATCTCGTCATAATGGCCGGCGAACATGATGCGCGGCGAACCGCCGGCGTTCACAATGGCGTGCGAGCTGCCGTGCAGGTCGCAATGGACCTTGTCGGCAAAGGCCGCCGCCTCTGCCTGCCAGACAGCGGCCACTTCGTCTTCGTAGCCGGAGGGGCTGATGGACTGCACGAGTTTTTCGAGAAATTGGATGGATCGTTTTTTCATTGGGGGGCAGCCTACCCAAGCTGGGGCCGCGGTGCAACGATTGTAGGATGTGCAAAAGAAGGCAGCGGCACCCCGTTGCCGGGGTGCCGCTGTTTGGTGGCGAGGTGCTGTCTTGGCGGAATCGCCGGCGGATGCCGGCAAAGGGTCAAATCTGGTCGGGGCGATCTCCTGGGGTTGCGGCCATTTGTTGCATCTCTCCAGGCACGTAGGGGTCGCTGAGAATGAGGTCTGCCATGTGTCGGCGCATGGCGTGATGGCGCACACCGCTGCGGAGCGCCGCCTGCATGGTGGGGCGGTAGTGGGCGATTGTTTCTTCCAGGGCCTGTGCGTGTTGGCGGTCCTCTTCGGTCAGGGCATCCTCGCCATTTCGCAGTCTCATGTTATAGGCGCGCTCCCGCTGCAGCATCTCCGGGTAGGCATCCAGTACGGCTCCGCGCAAGGCCCTTTCCGCGAGCTCTTGCCGTTCCTGCACCTGGTCCTGCAATTCCGCCAGCGCCTCGTTCAGGCTATCCACCGCCGCATTGGTGGTCAGCGTAAGGCTGAAATAGGTGGCCAGCGCGAGAATCACCACAATCGCCGTGCTTTCCAGGCGGTGCTCCTCAATCCATTTTAGTATCCGATTCACCTTCGTAACATCCCCTCTAAAAATCTATTTTGGCGTACAATGACGCCCAACAACGCATCAAAGAGAGCAATCTGGATGCCATTCTCTCTTATTTTAGAATCAGATTATGAAAAACCAGACAATTGGGCTGATCTGGAGTGTGTCGGCAGGGAGCCCCGTCGTTCACTCGCGGGCCGTTATAGTCATTTTTGACATTGTGACCGGATTGTTTGCTTGCAGGCCCTCGCTTGCGGACTGCACAGCGCCTGACTGGCGCCTCCTTTTAGGGACACACCAATAGTTGTTCGGATTCCTTTAAGGGATTCCTTTTAGGGACACACCTATTATCGGTTCTGTGGGATAAAAGCCGTGACGCTGGTCGGGGATTCTGCAAGAACGAGCGGCCTTATGGCGTTTATGCATTCTCATCGAGGGCGTCGCTTCCGACGGCCAAGGGGGCGGCGGCGGCGACGTCGGTCTCGCGGCCGGCCAAGTGTCTTCGCGGTTCTGGTTTTCGTGGCGGTCCTTGTCGTTTCCTGGTGGAGCGAGCGGCCGCAGCGTATGGAGGGGCAAGTGCTCCGCGTGCAGGACGGCGACAGCTTCATTATGATCCACGAAGGCGAGGAGCGGACGGTGCGTCTCTTCGCGATCGATGCCCCGGAGAGCAACCAGCCGTTCGGGGCCGAGGCACACCGGTTCCTTGAGGCGGCGATCGGCGGCAAGCGGGTGCTGCTGAATGTGCGCGATACCGACCAGTACAACCGCCTGGTCGCGGAAGTGCGCGTTTCGGAGGATGGCCCGATACTGAACCGGCAACTGGTCGAAGAGGGGCTGGCCTGGTGGTATGGCTCACGGCGGCCCGGCACGCGGGGCGAATACCGGGCCCTTGAAAGGGCCGCACGCGAAGCGGGCCGCGGTTTGTGGCAGGACCCGAACCCTGTTCCGCCATGGGAGTTTCGCAGAGGCCACAGGCGCGAGTGAGCCATTGAGGTTTCCGGCTTGGCCATGGCTGGGGGCTGGTCTACTCTGCGCCTCGGGTCATGAGTAAGGAAACCACGCCTGTGGAAATGGGGTTGAGCCTCGGTTCGAACCTGGGTGATCGTCTCGAAAATCTTCGCGAGGCGGTTCGGCGCATTCTCGCGGCGGGCGAGGCGGAGTTGGTGGCCAAGGCGCCGATCTACGAAACCGAACCGGTCGGTGTGAAAGCGGAGTATGCGCACCTGGCGTTCCTGAACACCGCCATTGTCATTGTTACCTCACGGCCTGTGCAGGACTGGCTTCCGATTCTTCAACGGATCGAAGAGGAGATGGGCCGTGTTCGCGGTGGCGATCGCAATGCCCCGCGGCCGGTGGATGCCGATATTCTCTTCGCGGGCGATGCGCTCATCGATAGCGGTGGTCTTTCCGTTCCGCACCCGCGCTGGGCGCAGCGTCGATTCGTGGTTCAGCCCCTTGCCGATGTGCGGCCTGGCCTGGTGCTGCCGGGCCAGCGCCTGACGGTGGCCGAGCGACTCGACCAATTGCCCGCAGACACGGAGGCGGTACACCTGTTTGCCGAGGAATGGTAGGATCGACGCGTGGGCAAGACCAGACCAGCAGGCAAATGGACGACGTCGCGGCTTCAATCGCTGAAGGGGCGGGAGAAGATTGCAGCCCTCACGGCGTACGATTTCTCCACGGCGCGCCTCATTGACGATGCGGGCCTGCAAGTGATTCTTGTGGGCGACTCGCTTGGCATGACCGTGCTGGGCTATGACTCTACGCTGCCAGTGACCCTGGAGCAGATGCTTCATCACACGCAGGCGGTTTCCCGTGGGGTCAAGCATGCCATGGTGGTGGCCGATATGCCGTTCCTTACCTATCAATGTTCTCTCGAACAGGCCATCGACAACGCCGGGCGCCTGCTGAAGGAGGGCGCCGCCGATGCGGTGAAGGTCGAGGGCGGTGCCTTTCGAGCACCGACGGTGAAGGCCCTGGTCCAGAACGGCATCGCGGTGATGGGGCACATCGGGCTGACGCCTCAGAGCGTCAAGGCGTTCGGCGGCTACAGGGTGCAGGGGCGGGAAGCGGCGGACGCAGAGCAACTGCGCGCGGACGCATTGGCCCTGCAGGAGGCCGGCGCCTTTTCGATTGTGCTGGAATGTATGCCGGCGGATCTGTCCACGGAGATTACGGAGTCGCTGCGTATTCCCACCATCGGGATTGGGGCCGGTCCGGGGTGTGACGGGCAAATCCTCGTGGTCAATGACATGCTGGGGCTCTTCACCGACTTCATCCCGAAGTTTGTGAAGAAGTACGCCTCGCTGGGCGAGGACATGAAACGTGCCTTTGCGCGGTACGTTCAGGATGTCGAGCAAGGCACCTTTCCGGGCCCGGACAACTGGTATTGATCCGCACGACGCTGCCATGCAGGCGGGCCTGCCACATCTGCTCAGCCTGCGTTGAAAATGAATAGTCGCCTTGCCGAAGGCGTCGGAAGCCATGAGGGTTGAGCTTCGTTTCTTTCGCCCTGCATGCTTCGAAAACCGTCCGTTGAAAGCCCGCGGAGAATCCTGATGAGATATGATCCCTTTCCTCGAATCGGAGCGGCGCTGCTGCTGCTCTCGCTTGCCGTGTCTGCCTCCGGCCAGTCGGGGCCGCTGAGTGCAAACCCGCGCGGTGGCAACACCGCCATGCAGGGAGGTCCGTATCGGGGGATCAAACACGCGGTGGCGGTCCGCGACTTCGAGAACCAGGCCGGCTGGAGCGGGCAATGGCGACTCGGCAACAACCTTTCGCTGATGCTCGAATCGGCCTTGTTCGATACCGGCCGCTTTGTGCTGGTCGAACGCGAGCAACTCGAAGGCGTGTTGCTCGAGCAGGACCTGGCGGCATCCCGCCGGGCCGCGCCGCAGCAGGGCGTCGCGCAAACGGGGCGGCTTCGGCCGGCGCGATATATTGCCACGGGCGCGGTGGTGGAGATCGAGGATGCACAGTCCGGGGCCGACGCCGGCGTGCGTCTGAACCGTATGCGCATCGGTGTGGGTGGGCGCAGGGCGCGCATTACGATCATCGCGAAACTCATCGACACCACGACGGGAGAGGTCGTGGCTTCGCGGCGCATCGTGGGCACGCCCTCGGGTGCGCGCATTCGGCTGGACTATGCCGGGACGGACGTGGGGGTTGACCTGGCGGCCTTTTCGCAGAGCCCCCTTGGCCAGGCGGCGCAGGACTGCATCAATAAAGCGGCCCGCTTCTTCGCACACACGATGAGTGTGCTCCCGCTGGAGGGCAGCGTGGTGACGGTGACGGAGGATGGCGAGGTGGTCGTGAATCGCGGAGAGCAATTCGGCGTGCAGGTGGGGCAGACCATGGAGATGCGTGTGGAAGGTGCGGAACTCATCGACCCGGAAACCGGGGAGGTTCTGGGACGCCAGACCGGGCGGCCCATCGGGCAGTTGCGGGTGACGCGGGTGGAGGAGCGTGTGGCCTACTGCGAAGTGGTCGAGGGCGAACCGCGGCCCGAGCGTGGCACGGTTGTGGTGTTGTCGCGGGACCGGTCCGCTACTCGCCGATCACGGTGACGATGATGGTGCGCCGCCGCGGCTTGACGTCGCATTCCAGATGAACCACCTGCTGCCAGGTGCCTGCGGCGAGCCGGCCCTGCGTCACCGGGGCGGAAAAGTGTTGCCCGAGCAGCGTTGCCTGGAGGTGCGAGTGACCGTTGCCGTCGTGCCAGGCCTGTTCGTGGCCATAGGCGCGGCTCGGCGGAATGAGCCGGTCGAGCATCTGGGGCAGGTCGCCTTCCAGGCCCGGCTCGAATTCGATGGCGCCGATGGCGCCGGTGGAGCCGACGTTGAACACATGCACGACCCCGGTTTCGATTCCCGACGCGGCAACGATTCGCTCGACGGGGCCGTCGATGCGCTGGAGATGGCCGTGTCCGTCGGTTTCGAGGGTGAAGGCGGATTGGTGCACCATGGTCGGCGGCCTCGGTTCGTTACGCGTTGGCCTCTTTGCGGATGCCCAATAGCTCCTCGATATCCACGATGCGGGGCCGTGCCAGCATTTCGGCTGCGAGGGTGCGGGCTTCGTCGATATGCAACGTGGCCAGGGCGGCCTGGATTTTTGGAATCATGCGCGTGTCCATGCTGAGGGTGCGGACCCCGATGCCGAGCAGGAACGGCAGCATCCGTTCGTCGGACGCCATCTGCCCGCAGATGGAGAGGGGCGTCTGAAACTGGTTGGCGGCCTCGACGATGCGCCGCAGGGAGCGGAGCACGGACGGATGATAGGGCAGATACATGTGCGAAACCGACTCGTTGGTACGGTCGACGGCAAGCACATACTGGACGAGATCGTTGGTGCCGACGCAGAGAAAATCGGCCTCGTGGGAGAGTTCCGGCGCAATCTCCACGGCGGAAGGCGTTTCGACCATGGCGCCGATCATGGGGTTGGGATGATGCAACACGCCGCGCCTGGCGAGGTCCTCGCAACAGTCGTGCACGACCTGCGCGGCAAGCTGGTAATCGTCGAGGGAGGAGATCATGGGGAACATGATGCGCAGGTCGGCGCCCACGCCGGCACGGAGCATGGCACGGAGCTGATCTTCGAAGATGTCGCGGTGCCGCAGGGTGAAGCGAATGGCGCGCAGGCCGAGAAAGGGGTTCTCTTTGCTCACCATCGGGAAATAGGAGAGCATCTTGTCGCCGCCCACATCCAGGGTGCGTAGCGTTACGGGGTGCCCCTCCATCCGTTCGATGACCGTGCGATAGATGCGATACTGTTCCTCCTCGGAAGGGAACTCGCTGCGGACGATGAAGGGGAACTCGCTGCGATAGAGACCGATGCCTTCCGCCTTGAAGCGCTGAGCCAGGCGCAACTCGCTCAGGAGATTGATGTTGGCGAGCAGCACGACGCGCTCTCCGCTGCCGGTCTCCGTGCAGGGCCGCACGGCGGCCGCGAGTTCCGCGGCGGACTTCTCCGCTTCGAGCACTTCCCGGTGTTTCGCAAGCAGCTCTTCGTCCGGTTCGACGAAGAGGTTGCCGTGGTCGACATCCATGAGCAACCGGGTGCCCTGCTGGATATTCAGGGCGCGGTCATCGTTGAGCACGATCATCGGCAGGTCCAGGGAACGCGCGAGAATACTGACGTGTGAACTGGAGCCGCCCCCTACCATGACAAGGCCCGAGGCGCGTTCGGCCGAAAACTTCACGATGTCCGAAGGCAACAATTCGCCGGTAATCAGGATTTCCCCTTCGTAGTCGGCCTGTTCGGTTTCGCCGTGCCCGAGGTTCAGCAGAATGCGGTGGCCGAGGTCCTTAACGTCCTGTGCCTTCTCCTGGAGGCGCGGGTTTTTGCTGCGCGAGAAGACCTGGATATACTCGTTCACCACCTGCACCACGGCTTCGGCGGGGCGCATACCGGTTTCGATGCGATTGCGCATGGCGCCGGAGAATTGGGAATCCTTCAACATGAGGAGCTGGGCGCTGAAGATCAGCGAAGCGACGTCGCCGTGGTGTTCGTCGAAATCGTTTTGCAGGGTTTCGAGTTGCGCCAGGCTGCGGGTGAGGGCGTGCTCGAAGTCCTGCGCCTCTCCGTTCTGCTCGGAGACACGCGCCCCGCCGACCTCTTGCGTGAGCTGAAGAAAGGCGTCCAGACCCCCGAGCACATTGGCCTTGCCGAGCGCGCGGCCGTTCGAGACGCCGGCGCCTTTGAAGAGGCTCGGCATTTTGGCGGCCTTCCGCTCCTTTTCTTCCTGCTCCACCTCTCGGTAGAGGTTCATCAGGAGCTTGGCGTTCTCGATCGTGGTGGCAAGCTGTGCGCCAATGGCCTGGAGCGCTTTGATGTCGTGCTCGCTGAAATAATCCTGCTGGGGATCCTGCACAACCAGCACGCCGACGCGATTGAGCCCGCGCAGGATCGGCACGGCGAGCAGCGACTGGAAACGTTCTTCGTCGAGGCCCGGAATCGCCGCGAAACCGGGGCTCGAAGCGGCGGCCCCGGCATTGATGGGGCGCAGTTGTTTGAGCGCCATGCCCACAAGGCCCTGCCCCGACTTCAATCGCAGTTTGCCGATATATTCCGCGTTCAGCCCCTGATTCGCGCGCAGCACCAGTTCGCCAGCCTCGTCGTCCCACAGATAGATCGAGCAGACCGCCGCGTTCATGTGGTAGGCCACCACGCTGACGACCGTGCCGAGGAAGTCCGGCAGGCTCGAGGTGCGCTCGAACATTCCCGCGAGTTCCCCGATGCTGCAAATGAGATCGACGTTGTTCTTTCTGAAGGCCATGGGTGCTGGTGTTTATGGGCGACGCGCCTGAAAAGAGAGGGCTATATAGCATGCCTGCTGCAAAAAGCGAGCCCGACCTGTCCCGTCCGCCGAGCGTTGGCCGGGCATCGACACAATTCGTGCCGGGCTTGACAGGAATCGAGAAACCGGGTCAAGTGGGGCGTATTGCAGTTGCCCGATGGTGTAATGGTAGCACAACAGGTTCTGGCCCTGTTTGTCTAGGTTCGAATCCTAGTCGGGCAACCATTTCCCGGAACCCGCAAGCGGCGAAGGGGCTTGCCCGGATCATGGTATTCATTCCTTGGTTCCGGACATGAATCTGTTGCGTTCACGAACGGAGCGGCTCGGCTTCCCGAGCCGGAAACCCGGTTTCTGGCGCCATTCTGCACGTATGCCGGGACTGACTCCTCTTTTACCGTGAAGCGGGGAGGCGGTAGGGCTAGCTATCGCTGGTGCGCTTGATCTTCTTGATCTTGATCGCCTTCTTGCGCACCACGAGCTTCTTGCCGCTGGGCCCAATGATCTCAGAGCCTGACGAAGGCTCTTCTTTCTTCTCGGCAGGCTCCGCGGGCTCCGATTCGCCCTTCTCCTCTTTTGCGGGACGCAGCTCGCCGGCATCTTCCGGCTCCGGTGCAGGCTCTTCGCTCGGGGGTTCCTCGTCCTTGACCGGCGCGGTCTCGTGAACGATTTCGCGGAGAATGGTGCTGTAGCCGGCGCCATCGTCGATCTTGCCCTGCATCTCCTGCAAGGCAGTGCCTGCGCCGGTCGATTCGGTCTCGAAAAGAAAGACGGTGGAGCCGATGCGAATCCGGTCGCCTTGCCGGAGTTGATGCAGGTCGACGGGCTTGTCGTTGACGTAGGTGCCGTTCTTGGACTTCAGATCCTTGATGTAAAATGCGTTGTCGGTGAAGCGAATACCGCAATGCACGCGCGACGCCTTTTCGTCGAGCACGAGTACATCCGCATCGGCACTGCGCCCAATGGTCAGCGGTTTGTCGGAGAGCTCGACATCCCGCTCCTCTCCATCTTTCTTAAGGTACCGCAATCGCATTTCGATCCTGTCCTCGATGGGGCCGGAGCGGCGTTCAGGAGATGACGCCTTCTTCCAGCAACGATTTAAAGTAGTCTATGGTGAGGGAGAGCCCTTTTTCAAGGTCCATTTTCGGTTCCCAGCCCAGAACCTCGCGGGCGCGGGAGATGTCGGGCTGGCGGATTTTCGGATCGTCGACGGGAAGCGGCTTGAAGACGATCTCGGCCTGGCTGTTGCAAAGCTCCCGGATGCGCTCAGCAAACTGGAGCACGCTCATTTCGTGCGGGTTCCCGATGTTCACTGGGTTCGCCGAGTCGCTTTGCGAGAGCCGGTAGATGCCTTCGATGAGATCGCTGACATAGCAGAAGCTGCGGGTCTGGCTGCCATCGCCGAAGACGGAGAGCGGCTCGTCTTTGAGGGCCTGCATGATGAGGGTTGGCACGACGCGCCCGTCGTTGGGGCGCATACGGGGGCCGTAGGTGTTGAAGATGCGCACGATGCGCGTCTCCACGCCGTGATAGCGGTGATAGGCCATGGTCATGGCTTCGGCGAAGCGTTTGGCCTCGTCGTAAACGCCGCGCGGGCCGATCGGATTCACGTTGCCCCAATAGCTCTCCGGCTGGGGATGCACGAGCGGGTCCCCGTAGGTCTCGGATGTGGAGGCGAGGAGAAACCGGGCCTTCTTGGCGCGGGCCAGGCCGAGCGACTTATGGGTACCGAGCGCGCCGACCTTGAGGGTCTGAATCGGCAGTTCCAGATAATCGATGGGACTGGCGGGCGAAGCGAAGTGGAAGACATAATCGACGCGGCCAGGCAGGTAGATGTATTCGGTGACATCGTGTTTGATGAAGCGGAACTGTTCGTTGCCGCTCAGATGCTCGATATTGGCGACATTGCCGGTGATGAGATTATCGAGCGCGATGACGTGGTGGCCTTTGCCGAGCAGCTTATCACAGAGGTGCGAGCCGAGAAAGCCGGCGCCTCCGGTGACCACGGATACAGGCGATTCTTGGATGTCGGACACGGGTTCTCCTTGGGATCGGCGCTCGGGCCAAACCCGGAAGCGCAAGATCCGGCATCCTAAAGAAGAGGCGTGCGCCGCTCAAGGGAAATGCGGATCAGATATCGGAACCGCCCCGCAGCAGGATGCGGAGATCCTGCATGGCGAGGTGCGCTTTCACGAGGTGTGCCGCGAGGGTGAGGGAGTGGTTGTGCACCACGCCGAATTCGCGCCCGTTCAAAACCATGGGACTGCGCATCGGCTGGCTGGCGGCATGCAACTCGCTGAGGATGCGGTTCATCTGCCCCGTGCCTTGCGCGATATTGAGCACCTCTTCAAAGTCCTGTTTCATGGCAAGCATGCAATGATAGAGGACGTAGACGCTGCCGCGAACTTCATAGAAAATATCGTCCCGCTCGTGCCACGGCGTGATCTTCTGGGGCAGCACCTCAATACCTTCCGCTTCCATGATGGCAATGTCGCGCGAAGTCAGAATATAGGGGTTGTATTCGTAAAGGGCGACGCTGGCGCGCAGTCGAACGGAGAACGACCCAAGCCTGCGCTGTTGGCGGCGCAAAAAGCCGTCGAGCACGTCCTGCCGCGCCACGAATAACTCGGCATCGCCTCGGGCTGTGGCGAGTTCATTCAAGTAGATCTGGAGAAAGTCGATGCCTTGCCGGTACTGAGATTCGGTGCTGGGGAGAATCCAGGAGTTATGATCGAAGTTGAAGCGGGCCTCGGCCTCGATCAATTCCGGACGCTCGACGGACTGGGGCCGCGCCCGGCTGAACTCGTGGCGGAGGGAGTGGGCCATTTCGCGGAGCTGAATCACCGCGCCATATTCCCAGTTGAGAATGTTGTCGATAAGCAGGGCTGGAGAGGCGATGTCGTTGAAGAGATAGCCGCCGGGTTTGTTGAGCAGGGTCTCGGCCATGAGCATCATGGTAGAGGCGGTGGTGTAGCCGGTCGGCAGGCGCTGATCGGGCTGGCGATGGCCCAAGGCCGCGGCGCGGTCGCGGGCGACCTGATGTACGTCCTGCATGCGGGGCATCTGACTCCAGTAGAGGCAGATCCCGATGGTCACAAGAACCTGGATGCTGAGAAACGTTGCAATGATTACCAGCCAGCTTGGGCGCTTCGGGGGCGGGGCGGCAGAAGGTGAAGCCGAAGAAGGTGTTGCGGAAGAAGGCGGGGCGGGCTTCGATTTTTTGCGGGGCCACCACTTCTTCTTCTTCCCTGGAGCGTCCTTGGCCTCAGGGGCTG
>SLOV01000058.1 GCA_007132345.1 Kiritimatiellia bacterium | reverse complement strand
GCGCGCAAGAAGGGGTACGGCCTTAAATCGGTGTCGGTGATGCCGGACCATGTGCATATGGCGCTGCGCGGGACGGTGGAGGCGTCGCCGGAGGAGATTGCTTTGGGGTTTTTGAACAATCTCGCGTTTCTGCTGGGGCGCAATCGGGTGTGGCAGGACGGGTATTATGTCGGGACGTTCAGCGAGTATGGGATGGACGTGATCCGGCGTCTGGCGGATTGATCTTCCGCTCCGGCCGGACAAGCCGGCCGGGGGCGACAAGCCGGTCGGGGGCGGAGAAGGCGGGCGCCCCCAGCGACCTTGTGTCGCTGGAGCGGAAGATCAGGACCAGAAGGTGTAGACCAGGAGATAGAGACAAAGAAAAATCGCGGCGAATAAGACCATCGTCCCGGTGGTCCAGGTGCGGCCGAAGACGCCCTCCGCATCGTGCAGCGTCCTCACTCTCTCCGCCACGAACAACATCACGCGCCGCAAAGCGCCCAGCGCCCGCACCCACCTTGACCATGCCGCGCCGCCGATCACTCGGATCGCCTCGGGAAAGGCGCATCGATAGAACCAGTCGGTGTCCCACAGCGCCGCGGGCCGCGAATGGGGCAGGAGGCCCGCGGCGCGCACCGCGATGTAGGCGAGCAATACCCAGGTGAGAAGCTGAAGCTGTGTCACGAGATGCTCGAGCGTGAAGAGGCGGTAGTGCATCTCGAAGGGCAGCAGTCGGTAGAGCAGAAAGGGGAAGACACCGATCAACACGCAGAACCCGGCCGCGACTCCCATGCCGAGTCGTGTGACGCGCGGCGGTTCTTCCAGCACTGCGGCTGTGTCCGGTGCCTCGCCGAGATAGAAGGCGCTCGCCACGCGCACGCCGGAACTCAGTACGGTGCCGACGGAGGCGAATAGCAGCAGGATCCAGGTGCGCTCCAGGTGCGCTTCGGCGGCGGCGGAGAGGATGAGGGCTTTGGAGGCGAACCCGCAGAAGAGGGGGACGGCGGAAATGGAGGCGGCGCCGATCGCGCAGTAGATGGCGGTGCGGGGCAGGCGCGCGATGAGTCCGCTCAACGCGGAGGCGCGGCTGGTGCCGAGTTGCTGGCGCACCACGCCGAGCACCATGAGGAGCAGTGCGATGTAGAAGATGCCACCGAACGCGTGTGCCGCCGCGCCGTTGAGCGCGAGCGGGGTGCCGATACCGATGGCGACGACCATGAAGCCGAGCTGGTTGTGCAGGTTGTAGATGACGACGCGGCGCAGGTCGTCCGCGATGAGCGCGTGGAAGAGGGGATAGACCGCCATGACGAGGCCGATGGGAATGAGCAGGGACTCGCCGGGGAAGCCGCGCAGAAGGGCATAGATGGCAAGCTTGGTGGTGAAGATGCTCAGCCAGACGGTGCCGGTAGGGGTGCTTTCTGGATAGGCGTCCTGCAGCCAGGTGTGGAAGAGGGGGAAGCCGCACTTGATGCCGAAGCCGAGCAGGAGAAAGGGCGCGCCGGGGATGGTCAGGACCGTGGCGTTGAACGCGATGGAGCCGGTGTCGCTGAACTGCATGAGCGCGCCTGCGAGCAGCAGGACGCCGGAGCCGACCTGGAAGAGGAGATAGCGGAGCCCGCTGGCGACGGAGCGGCGGGTGCCCGCGGCCCAGACAAGAAAGACGGAGGTGACGCCGGTGAGTTCCCAGTAGAGGAACAGGGTGAGGAGGTCGCCTGCATAGACGGCGCCGATGGCGGCACCGGCATAGGCGAGGGCGGCGGCGTGTTGGCGTCGGTCGGTGAGCGTGAAGGAAAAGAGCCCGGCGGCGATGGCGGCGAAGTGAAAGAGCAGGCCCCAGAGCCGGGAGAGGGCGTCGACGCGCAGGGGCATGGTCTGCATGCCGAGGAAAGTGCGCGTGACCTCGGCGCCGAGGGGCAGGGTGAGGATATGGAGCAGGCTGAGGAGCGGCGCGAGGAGCAGGAGCCATTGCGGGAGTTGGCGCGCACGTTTGCTCTTGAGGGGGAGCAGGCAGGCGAGGCCGGCAAGGATCATGAGCAGGCCGGGCGGGAGGCTAGTCATCGTCGGCCTCCTTCCGGGGCAGGAGGAGGCAGGCGATATGCGCAAGGACGATGCAGGCGAGGCAGGCGAAGAGGCCGAACCAGGCGTAGAAACCGTAGGGGGCTTCGGCGGGAATGTGGGGATGCCGGTTGAGCAGGATGTCTGCGTTCGCGAGGGCGACGCAGAAGAGGATCAGGCCGACGAGCAGGCGGAACCGGAGTTGGGCGGTGTCGGCATTCACGGGGTGCCTCCCGTCAGGACCATGCCTTGCAGGGCGCGATAGAGCGGTGTGGGCGCAAGAAAGAGGAGCACGGTGCAGGCGGCGGTGAAGCAGAGCGCGATGACGGAAGGCAGTGGCGCTTCGCCGTGCGGGTGCGCTTCGTCTTCGTGCTCCTGCACCTGCGGGGGCTGGGCAAGGAAGGCGCGCATCGGGATGGGCAGCAGATAGGCGACGTTGAGCAGGGAGCTGATCATAAGCGCGGCGAGGAGCAGGGTGTGGCCGCTGTCGGCGGTGCCGAGGGCGAGGAGGAGTTTGCTCCAGAGCCCGCCGCCGGGCGGTAAGCCGATGATGCTGAGGGCGGCGAGCGCGAAGGCGGCGAAGGTGAAGGGCATGCGGCGGCCGAGTCCGTCGAGTTCGCTGACTCGCGTCTTGTGGGCGGCAACGTAGATGGCGCCTGCGCAGAAGAAGAGGGTGATTTTGCCGAAGGCGTGCATGGCGATGTGCATGCCCGCGCCGAGCGCGCCGGCGGAGGTTGCAACGGCGCCGCCGAGGACGATGTAGGAGAGCTGGCTGACGGTGGAGTAGGCGAGTCGCCGTTTGAGGTTGTCCTGGAACATGGCTACGAGGGAGGCGGCGATGAGGGTGAAGCCTGCAACGTAAGCGAGCCAGTCGCTGAGGCGCAGTTCGTGGAGCAGGTCGATGCCGAAGATGTAGACGAGGACTTTGAGCATGGTGAAGACGCCGACCTTGACTACGGCGACGGCGTGCAGGAGCGCGCTGACAGGGGTGGGCGCCACCATGGCGGCGGGCAGCCAGCGGTGGAAGGGCATGAGCGCAGCTTTGCCAATGCCGAAAGCGAAGAGGGCGAGGAGCAGCATGAGCATGGGGCGTTCGGCGGTGCCGCGCAGGATGCCGCCGTCGGTGAAGTCAAGGGTGCCGGCGAGGTGCCAGGCGAGGAGGATGGCGGGCAGCAAGAAGGCGACGGAGGTGCCGAGCAGAATGCCGAGATAGGTGCGGCCACCACGCCGGGCTTCGTCGGTGCCGTGATGGGTGACGAGCGGCACGGTGGAGAAGGTGAGCAGTTCGTAGAAGAGGAAGAGGGTGAGCAGATTGCGGGCGAGCGCCGCGCCCATGGTGGCGGAGATGGCGATGGCGAAGCAGGTGTAGAAGCGGGTCTGGTGCTGCTCGTGGTGGCCGCGCATGTAGCCGATGGCGTAGAGGGTGGTGGCGATCCAGAGCAGGGCGGCGACGAGGGCGAAGAGCATGCCGAGGGGTTCGAGCCGGAAGCCGAAGGCGATGCCGGGCAGGAAGTCGAACAGGCGGGTTTCGGGGCGTGCACCGCGAAAGACGGCGGGCGCGAGGCGGAGCAGGTGCAGGAAGAGCAGCGCACCGGCGGCGAGCGAGACGGCTTCGCGTCGATTCGCGTGGCGTTCGCCGGCGGCGATGAGGAACGGGATCGCGGCCAGCGGGAGGAGCACGGGCAGGACCAGGCTCATGGGGCGCCTCCGAGGAGGAGCAGCGCGGCGCGCTGGGCGGCGCCGACGGGGAACGAGGTGAAGATGCCGAAGAAGAGGGAGGCGCCGGTGAGGAGCCAGAGCGGGGCGAGCATACCGCGCGGCACGGGTCGGGCAGTGAGTTGCGGGTCGGGGTCATGGAAGTATGCAGCCTCGACAACGCGGCCGATGTAGACGGCGGCAAGCAGGGAGCTGAGCAGGCAGAAACCGGCGACAAACCAGCGCTGCTGTTCGAGGGCGGCGAGGATGAGATACCATTTGCTGACAAAGCCAGCGGTGAAGGGGATGCCGATAAGGTTGAGCCCGCCGATGAGGAAGGCGGCCATGGTGAAGGGCATGCGCCGGCCGAGGCCGCGCATGGCGCGGAGGTCAACGGCACCGAGCGCAAAGGAGACGCAGCCTATGGCGAGGAAGAGGCTGCTCTTCATGACCGCGTGGTTGAAGAGATGCACGATGCCGGCGGTGAGACCGGTGGCGGTGCCGAAGCTGAGGCCGAGGACCATGTAGCCGATCTGGGCGATGCTGGAGAAGGCGAGCAGCCGTTTGATGTTGGTCTGGAAGATGGCCACGGTGGAGGCGACGAAGATGCCTGCGAGCGCGAGCGGCGGCAGGAGGAGCTGAAGGTGCATGGCCTCGAACGCGAAGCCGACGCCAAAGACGGTGAAGACGATGCGGAGAAGGAGATAGAACGAGACTTTGGTGGCGGTGGCCGCGAGGAAGGCAGTGACCATGGAGGGGGCGAAGGTGTAGGCGTTGGGCAGCCAGGTGTGCAGGGGAAAAACGGCGAGCTTGATGCTGACGCCAACGCTGAGGAAGGCGAAGGCGGCGATCACGGTGCTCGATTCGTGCGGCGGTGGCATGCGGAGGGCGAGGTCGGCCATGTTGAGGGTGCCGGTCTTCATGTAGAGCAGGCCGATGCCGATGAGGAGGAAGGTACTGCCGATGGTGCCCATGATGAGATACTGGTAGGCGGCGGTGAGGGCGCGCCTGCTGCGGCCCATGCCGATGAGGGCGTAGCTGGAGAGGGCGGAGATTTCGAGGAAGACGAAGACGTTGAAGATATCGGCGGTGACGGCGATGCCGAGCAGGCCGGCGACGCAGACGAGGAAGATGGCGAGGAAAAGGTGGTGCTGCTCGCGCGGGATCTCGCGAAGGATGGAGCGTGTGCCGTAAGGCAGAATCACGGCGGCCATGCCGCTGATGATGAGGAGCAGGAAGGCGTTCAGCGCGTCGACGCGATACTCGATGCCCCATGGGGGTTGCCAGCCGCCGAGTTCGTAGCCCATGGCGCCGTGGCGCGTGACATGCGTGAAGATGAGCAGCGAGCAGAGGAAGGTGAGTCCGCTGACGACTTTCACGAACTGGCGGACGGCAAAGCTGCCACGGAGCACGACGCAGAGCGGCGCGGCAAGCAGGGGGATGACCACCTGGAGAACGGGTAGGTGATCGGTAATCATTCGATGCCGCCCAGTTCGCGGATTTCATCTTCTTCGATCGTGCCGTAGGCTTCCTGAATGCGGACGGTGAGGGCCAGTCCGACGGCGAGCGTGGCGATGCCGACAACGATGGCGGTGAGGATGAGCACGTGGGGAAGCGGATTGGAATAGTGGACAACGCCTTCGGTGAGAATGGGTGCCGTGCCGCCTTCCACTTTGCCCATGCTGATATAGAGCATGAAGACGGAGACTTGAAAGACGCCGAGTCCGATCAGTTTCTTAATGAGGTTGCCGCGCGTGATGAGCGTATAGAATCCGGTCATCATGAGGAAGATGACGATCCAGTCGTTGAAGAGGCCCGGCGACATGGTCAGGCGCGCCCCCGATCGGCGAAGGCGAAGAAGATGGCCACCATGGCAGCAGTGACGGTGATCCCGACGCCGAGTTCGACCAGGAGGATGCCGAGGTGCTGGCCGTGGATCGGATCGTGTGTGCTGAGGACGGAGTAGTCGAGAAAGCGCCCGCCGCGCAGGAGGCAGAGGATACCGGTGCCGCCATAGATGAGGACGCCGAGCGAGATGAACAACTCGACGGCGCGGTCGGGGAAGGCGCGGCGCGCGCGGTGTAGGCTGAAGATCAGCGCGTAGAGCACGATGCCGGCGGCGAAGATGACGCCTGCCTGGAAGCCGCCGCCGGGGCCGTAGTCGCCATGGAACTGGACGTAGAGCGCGAAGAGCAGGATGTAGGGGATCAGGAACTTGCTCACCATGCGCAGGATGAGATGCTGGCGGAGGGGCTCCTTCATGGCGCTTCCTCCGGTGGTTCGAGTTCCGTGCGGCTGCGTTTCCGGCCGCCGCCGAGGAGGAGCAGGACGCTGACGGCGGCGGTGAAGATCACCATGGTTTCGCCATAGGTATCGTAGCCGCGATAGCTCGCGAGCACCGCGCTGACCACGTTCTCGACGCCGACCTCGCGCATGGATGCGTTGAGGTAGCGTGGGGCAACGTGTTGATGAATGGGGGCCTGGGGGTCGCCGAAGCGTGGCATATCGAGGGTGGCATAGACGAGCACACCGCCGGTGAGCAGGACGACGAGAAAGGGGACGAGTTGGAAGTTGCGCGAGGCCTTTTCCCGCGTGGAGGTGAGCGCCAGGGCGCCGAGCATGAGCACGGTGGAGATCCCCGCGCCGACGGCGGCCTCCGTAAAGGCCACATCCACGGCGTCGAGCAGCACAAAGAGCGATGCGGAGAGCAGGCTGAAGATGGCCGAGAGCATGACCACGGCGAAGAGGTCGCGCAGCAGGACGATCGCAAGCGCGGTGCCCGCCAGCAACAGCAACAGGAGTATGTCTACGAGGCCGATGTCGGTTCCTCCTCGGTTTCTTCGTTGACCCAGTTCACATAGTCGGAGGCGAAGGACTCATCGAAACACTGATCTTGCAGCAGGGGGCGGAGTCCGTGCGAGAAGGCGGCGCGGGCCAGGGCGTGGGTGCAGGCGGGCGACGAGAAGAAGAGGAAGGCGAGCACGAGCGCAAGCTTGATGACCACGAGAAGTTCTTCGGCCTGGAGGGCGAGCCCGATGAGGATCAGCGCGGCGCCCAGGGTGTCGGTGATGCCCGCGGCGTGAATGCGCGTATAGAAATCCGGAAGGCGGAACAGGCCAATACCGCCAATGATACAGAAGGCGGCGCCAGCGAGCAGCAATGGCCAGCTCAGGGTGTGAAGGAGAAGCGTCATGTGGATTGCTCCCAGGTTCGGTCCACGCTGAGTTCGGAAAGATCGCTGCCGCTGACGCGCACGAATTTGAGGATAGCGACAACGCCCACGAAGTTGAGCAGGGCGTAGAGCAGGGCGAGGTCGAGAAATGCGGGACGGCCGGTGAGAAAGCCGATAACGGCAATGAAGAGAATCGTTTTTGTGGAGAACATATTCGCCGCCAGCATGCGATCGAATACGGTGGGGCCGAGTAGCGCACGGGTAAGGGCGAGCATCATGGTGACGAGAATGGCGATGAGGGGAATGGCCATCATGGCGTTTCTCCTTCTAGGCGAAGGACGCGGCGGTTCATTTCCCCGTCCTGCAGGGCCTCGCCAGCCTCGCGGGTGAGTGCGTGGACGACGACGTAGCCATCGCGCACGCGCAGCGAGAGTGTGCCGGGAGTCAAGGTGATGGAGTTGGCAAAGATGACCTGGCCGAGCGGCGTCTTTTGCATGGCCTTGATGCGGGTGACGCAGGGAGAGATGGGCGGGTCACGGCTGAGAATGCGGCGGGCCACATCGAGATTGGAGCGCACGACCTCCCGTAGCAGCCAGGGCAGATAGCGGGCGATGTCGAGCAGGAGGTGGAGCGGCTGGCCTTGGGGATCGAGGATGCCCAGGTGGTGGAGGAGCCAGACAACGAGGAGGCTGGAGCCTGCGCCGAGGGTCACCAGCAGAATGGCTGTATGCCCGGACCAGAGCAGCCAAGCGACAAAGAGTGTGATGGCGAGGCCTGATGCGTGTTTCATGGTCGCTTTCCCATTCAACGCGTTGCGCGCCCGGTGGAGCGGGTTGCAAAACGCGCCGCGTTTGTAGCAGGCAGCCCTTGGGATGTAAAGGTGGTCTAGTAATCGTACCGCCAGTTGACGCCGATACCGGGGCGCATGCGCGTGCCTGCCTCCGTCTCGATGGAGAAGCGCCGCCACAGATCCTTTTCGATGCGAATCCGGCTCTCGCCGCCGCGGCCGAGCGTGTCGCTCACCTCCAGATAGGCGCCGCTCTCGGTGTATCGTCCCAGCACCAGTTGCGCCTCGCCGCCAGTCTCGCCTTCCTGCACGAGTTCGATCCGGTCGATGCCGATCGCATCCTTCAAGCGGCCGGTGAGTTGCCATCCGTCCAGAAACTGATCTTCGCGGAGCGAGCGCACCGCCAGGGCCAGTTGTGCGGCTTGTGCCGGGGTGATCGTGTCGCGGCCCCGTCCGAAGAGTACGCGCGCCAGAACCTCGTCGCTTGGAAAAGCGGGGACGGAGGTGAGCTCAAAGCGAGGGCGGTTGATCGGGCCGCTCAGGTGGAGGCGCGCCGTCAGGTCTCTGCGTTCGTGCTCCGCGCGTACGTCGAGCAGAGGCGGCGATGCGACATCTCCCCGAAAGAGCAGTTTGCCTTCCCGCAGAAGAAAGCGGCGCCCGAGGAAATTCATACTTCCGCGCGCCAGATTCAGTTCGCCGAGCAGGTCCAGTTCGCCTTCCTGGGAGCCGAGCGAGAGGCGCCCGGTCCAGAGGCTGTCGAAGTTGGGGCCACGCACCATCATGCCGGAGGGCATATTGACATCCACTGCGAGACGGAGCGCGTGTGCTCGTTCTGTTCGCGGTGCCGCCCTCTCTTCGATCTCTTCCTCGACCGCTCCGGTTTCGATCACCTCCAAGGTCGGGGGCCGTGGCGGTGGAAGGCGGTTGAGGTGAATCTCGGCGGTCTCGACCCGGAACGAACCCGAAATGTCCGTACGCGCCGCGTTCGCCTTCACGAGCATATCGCCGCTTCCCGTTGCGGTGACCGGGTCGCTCTCGACAACCTGAAAGTTGCGTAGCGTGACCGTCGCAGCCACCTCAGGTCGCAGCGGTTCGGTGAAGTCGAGAATCACGGTGGCACGCATGGTTCCGTCGCGGCGGTCCCACGCGCTGGCGCCCTCCAGGATCAGGGTTCGGCCGTCGGGCCGGAAGGCGCCGTTGAAATTCCGAACCTTCGTGCCCCACACCAGGTGCTCATAAGCGCCGCCAATCAATTCGCAGCGGCCGGGCGTGTAGACTTCGCCGCGCTCGCCATCGTAGGCCAGATGGAGGTGCAGCGTTCCGTGCACGAGTTGGTCGCCCCCGAAAGGCAACTGGTTGAGCGCATTCAAGCGGAGTTCGGTATGAAGTTCGGCGTGCACGGGGTTTCCTGTTTCCAGCGAGAATCGCCACGGGTGAAGCGACAGGTCCGCCGGAAAAGCCAGCCGCGTGGAGAAGAATCCGAGCAGGTCGTTTCGAACATTCAGGTCGGCGGAGAGTTCGCCATCCTTGTATTGCGCTTCGGCCGCCAGGCGAACGGTACCGAGCGGCGCCATACGATCGCCCGGTGGAACGAACTCGAGCGGGCGCAACTTCATGAAAAGAACCGGTTGAGAGAGTGTGCCACCACCTTCGATCGACAAATTCGCGTAAAGGCCTGGATCCAACCATGCAGGGGCACCCGGTAAGGCCGCCAGGGGAACGGCGTCTCCGATGGCGTTGAGGCTCCAACGCTCCCCCTCCAGCGTGCCCTCCGCATGGAGAGGAAACGTGTCGTCCAGCAGGATACCGGGCAAGCGGAGGGACCACTGCTCGTCGGCCCGGCGAAGCTCTGCCGATTCGTTCAGGGCAACGCTCCATCGGTCGTAACGGAGGTCCAAGCGCGTGATGTCCGCCTGAAACTCCGCGGGGCTTCCGGACGCTTCCGCGGCAACTGCCAGGTCGATGGGCCAGTCGGGCAGCGGGTTGACCCGCGCTGCAAGTCGGTACTGTTCTTGTTCGACCGCGAGATAAGCGAGGAGCACCTCGGACTCACCGACTTTGGCTTCGATGGCGACTTGCAGGGCGCGGTTCTCGATGTGGACTTCGGCGGCAACATCCAGTGCGGGCACCTTGCGTTCGCCAAGCACAGTCGCGGGAAGCTCGGCACGCAAGGTCCATCGCGAGTCTCCGACTGCATGTCGGCCCGAGACGCGAACGTTATGGAGGTCGACCTCTTCCGCCTGAAGATCCGCGGTCGACTTCAGAGTGAGGACGCGCTCTTCGATATCCAGCGCGGCGGAGATGGCCTGCAGTTTGATGGCGCGTCCGGCTACCGCCTCGCCAAGGTGCGCAGAGTCGACCTTCACGCTCGGCATGCGAAGCGGCGGCGGGACGCGCGCCAGTTCGGTGCGATCCGGGCGAATCGGCGGTGCCGGCCGGCGATGCATCTCGACGTGTCCAGCGGTGGCGCGCGGTAGCAGGATCGTGCCGCGCCGGATCGCGCCCAGATCGGCCTCAACCCGGATGTCCGAGACCTCCAGCCAGACTTCCTCCCCTTCAGCCATCGTGAAGCGGGACAGGTGCAGGGCCGGCGGCCATGCAAAGGAAGCGCCCTCCAGCGTGACGCCGTAGCCGATGCGGCGGGTGAGTTCCGCGGAGACCCTTTCTTCGAGCCAGGCTGATCCGTGCGCTGTGCGCAGATAAAGGACGGCGCCCAGGACCGCGACAAGGAGAAGCGCCAGCATCATGGCAAGAATCTTCAGGAGTCGTTTCACGGCGCGGGCTCTCTGGCTTGGTCTGTCATGCTCATGACCCGGCTTGTGTAATTCGTATGATGGCAGCCCCGGAAATCGCGCGCCGGGACCGTCTGCATGGTTGCCACGCCCGGCCCGTTCGTGCTCTTGTATGGCCTTTCCAAGAGCAATCCGAGGACTGGAGCATGGTCGAAATCACGGTTAAGTATCAAGGCGAACTGCGCTGCGAAGCGACGCACACCCCTTCCACACGCACCCTGCAGACGGATGCGCCGGTCGATAACCAGGGGCGCGGCGAAAGCTTTTCGCCCACCGACCTCCTCGCCACCGGCCTTGCGACCTGCATGGCCACCATCCTCGGAATTGCGGCCCGGCGCGAGGGATGGAATCTGGACGGCATGAAAGTGCGCGTGGAGAAGCACATGACCACCGAGCCCCCACGCCGTATCCTGCGGTTGCCGGTGGAGATCTGGTTTCCGACCCGATTGCCAAACGCGGCGAGGGCGGAATGCGAGCGGCTCGCGCCCACCTGCCCGGTGGCGTTGAGCATTCATCCCGAAATCGAAGTGCCGATCGCTTTTCATTGGCCTGCCGCTGGAGATTAGACCGGCGGGGCGCCCCCGACTCTCAAAGAGGATGTAAAGAACATGACTGAATCTCCCGCCGCGCCGCGCAATTTTATCCACGAAGCCGTCGAGTCCGACCTCCAGGCCGGCACGTTCGGCGGCCAGGTCGTGACCCGCTTTCCGCCCGAGCCCAACGGCTATTTGCATATTGGCCATGCGAAGGCCATCTGCCTCGATTTCGGAACCGCGACGAAGTACGGCGGACGCTGCCATATGCGTTTCGACGACACGAATCCGACCGCGGAAGAGCAGGAGTTTGTCGACTCCATCCTCGCGGACGTGCGCTGGCTCGGATTCGACTGGGGCGAACACCTCTACTATGCATCCGACTACTTCCAGCAGATGCACGACTATGCCGTTGAACTCATCAAACAGGGCAAGGCCTACGTTTGCGATTTGACCCCGGAGCAATTCAAGGACTATCGAGGGGTGCCCACGCGGCCGGGCCGCGAAAGCCCGAACCGTAACCGGCCGGTCGAGGAGAACCTGCGCCTTTTCGAAGAGATGCGTCAGGGCCAGCATCCGGACGGCTCGCTCGTGTTGCGCGCGAAGATTGACATGGCCTCGCCGAATCTGCACATGCGCGATCCCACGATGTACCGGATCAAGCATGCGCATCATCACCGCACCGGCGACACCTGGTGCATTTATCCCATGTACGACTGGGCGCATGGTCTGGAAGACTCCATCGAGGGCGTAACCCATTCGCTCTGTACGTTGGAGTTCGAGGTGCATCGCCCGCTCTATGATTGGTTCCTCGAACAACTCGGCGTCTGGCACCCGAAACAGATCGAGTTTGCTCGGCTCAACCTCAGCTACACCATCATGAGCAAGCGCAAGCTTCAGCAGCTTGTGGAAGAGGGGCTGGTGCAAGGATGGGACGACCCGCGCATGCCGACGCTGGCCGGTCTGCGTCGACGCGGCGTTCCCGCCGAAGCGATTCGGAAGTTCTGCGAAGAGGTCGGCATCACGAAGTACGAAAGCCTCACGGACGTGGCGCTGCTGGAGCATCATGTGCGCGGCGTACTGAACCGGATCGCGCCGCGCCGCATGGCCGTGCTGCGTCCCCTCAAGCTGGTGCTGGAGAATATACCGGAGGGGGAAGAACACCTGTGCGAGGCGGTGAACAATCCCGAAGACCCCGCGGCCGGAACTCGGCCGGTGCGTTTCGGGCGCGAGATCTACATGGAGCACGACGACTTCATGGAGGAGCCAGCCAAGAAGTTCTTCCGCCTGGCGCCCGGCAAGTCGGTCCGTTTACGCTATGCGGGCTTTGCGACCTGCACGGAGGTCATTAAAGACCCGGCCACCGGCGAGGTGCTGGAGTTGCATGGGCACTGGGATCCGCCCGATGCCGGACTGAAAGTCAAAGGCACGATCCACTGGGTGCCCGCCGCGCACGCCGTCGAGGCCGAGGTGCGCCTGTACGATCGACTTTTTGCGAAAGAGAATCCGGCGGACGAAAGCGATGGCACCCGCTTTACGGACCACATCAACCCCGAGTCGTTGAAAGTGATTCGCGCGGTCGTCGAACCGGCGCTGGCGGATGTTGCGCCGGGCGATAGCTTCCAGTTCGAGCGCACCGGCTACTTCTGCGTCGATCCCGATGCGCGTCCCGGTACGCCGGTCTTTAATCGCACGGCGACGCTGAAAGACACGTGGGCGAAGGTGGCAGGGAGGGGCTGAAACTGCAGGGCCCTATGCGAATGCTTGTCGGCATGTGCTGAGACTGGCAGAGCGCTGGCAATGTTATGCCGGGACTCTGACCTGGTCATAGATGAACTCGGGGGCGAAGTCTGCCCCGTTTGGCCATATCAACGTGTGAAGTTCAGGGTGGATCCTGAACTGGCGAAAGAGGGCGTGGTCCTTTAGCGGCTCAAAGACAGACCCGTAGAGCTCGTCACTCAAATCCAGGTCGCCCTCTGTGCCGTCGTCGAAGCGGACATGAATGGTGTACTCACGAACGTAATCGGCAGCTACGATGTCACCTCTGGATATCTCTGGCATGGGCGCAGTGTATCGGATCGAACTTCATTCCGCAAATGCATGGCGTCAGGGCCCGCGGCGAAGAATCGCCGCGGGGTGCCGGGTTTCGGGATTAGAGGCAGTCGTTACGTCATGGTGAGAAGAGCTAGAGTCCGGCATGAAGGTGCCATCTACCATGTGACGAAACGGGGGGATCGGCCGGCGTCTACCGTTCAGGGACGAGAAGGACCACTCTGCATCCCTGGAGAGCTTGGAGATTGGGGTGGAGCGATTCCTTGTCCGGGTGCATGCTTACTGCCTGGCGCAGAATCACGCGTACGGGAACCAGGTGGGACGAAAGCCCGGTGCGTATCGCCGATTCGTGGGGGCGGGGTTAGCGGAGACTGACGACCAAATCGGCGTCGGGGCTTGGCCCGAATACGGGGCGTGGCGGCCGAGATTTCGTGCCCCTGGGGGCCTCACCAACGAAGGGCAAAAAGGGTCGAGGGCAAAAAGGGTCGGTCCGCACATCCTAACATTCAGGGGACAAGCGCCTGCCCCCTGGATGCTGGGCGCATTTCCGGATCCAAGAATGATTCGGTGATGCTTGACCGGCCTCCCTCACGCCCTAGGAAACGCGGGTCAGTCTGCTCATATGGACATTGCAATTTCTTGCATGAGGGGGTTGGAGTGGTGAGCTCGGGCCAATCCATGGCCTGCCTGTGCCTTGGAATATTTCTTCCACAAGGTTCATGTGTGCGTTCATGAGGGAGTGACGGCCACCTTCTAGCGAAGGCGGCTACGTGCTGATCGCGGGGAGATGAAGTCGGTCCGCCCATCCGCCTCTTAGATGTCGAGGGCTTCTCCAGATTTGGAACTGGTTTGGTGATGGTTGGCCGGTTTATCTCTCGCTATCAGTCGCCCGACGACTTCGATCCGATTATCTTTGTCCACCCGTATCACCACGATTTCGCCGGACTGCGGGAAGATGCCCGTCAGGGCGGTGATGTTGACTTGATGCGTCACAAGGACGATGGGCCGCGAGAGGTTTCTGGAGGACAACCAATCCAGCAGTGCGCGGGTTTGCGGTTCCTCCTTGCGGCGATCCTGAAAGAAGGAGTCGAGTGCAGGGAGTTGTTGAACGGGACCCAGATTGAGAAGCCGAGCCGTTTCCAGGCAGCGACACCAGCGGCTGGAGTAGACCTCCGCCTTGGCAATGCCGTTTCGCTCGAACAGAGCGCCGGTTTGCGCGGCCTGCACGCGGCCCTCTTCTGACAGATTGCGTTGGGTGCTACAGTCTTCCAGCGTGAATCTGGGTGGGTCGCCTGTGCCAGGGGCAAGCGCGTGTCGCATCAGGGCGATATACGCCCCGCTTCGCATCCCTTCCCATATTTCATCCTCCGCATCTGCTGCGAATGCGGCAGAGACCAAGCCCAGCAAGAGCGTAAACGAAAGGAATGATATTCTCAGCATGCCGAAAGGTAGGATGGAGCTGCACGCTCGTCAAATCGCCCAAGTCAGTAGGCGTTTGCTCCTGAGAAGACCGTCCTGAGAATGATCTTCACCTCGAAGGCGAGGGACCAGTTCTCGAGGCAGTAGAGATCGAATTTGATGCGTTCCTCAATGCTTGTTTGCCACGGGGGCAAAATGGGTCCGCACACCCCAGCATTCAGGGGACAAGCGCCTGCCCCCTGGATGCTGGGCGCATCTCCGGATCCAAGAATGATTCGATCATGTTTGACCGGTCTCCGTCACGCCCTAGGAAGCGCGGGTCAGGCTGCTCATATGGACATTGCAATTTCTTGCATGAGGGGGTTGGAGTGGCGGGCGCGGACCAACCAACGGTCAGCCTATGCCGTGGAAGTTTTCTTCCATCGTGTGGAAGAATAGTTCCATCGAATGGAGGTTTTGTTGCAGAGAATGGAACATCTTACTCAATGAACCGGTAGGCGCGCTTCAGCCGGAGAAGGTCGTCGTCCAGCGTCAGCAGGCGCGCATCGAGTCTCATGGCCAGTTCGAGATAGGCCGCATCATAGGCCGTGAGCCGGTGTTTTTGGGACAGGTCCAGGATGCGAAGCCGAATCGCCGGAGAAATGGATGAGTCCCTTGAACAGGGAATCTGTGACCAATCGTGGAGAAGGGCGACGGCCGTATTCTTCGTTATACGACCGCGACGCTCCGCCATGGCCAGAATGTTCAGCAACTCATATTCGATCAATATCGGAGCATGGAGGGAAGCCTGGACGCTGGTTGCGAGGGCTAGAATAGGGTCAAACTTAACGCCTTCTGGCTCCCGGAGCAGGTACGCGGCCAGGAGAGAAGCATCGATGACAATCGGAGTGGCACTCAACGACGGCCCTCGGTCTTCCAGTCCTGAATCTCTTTCAGTGTGATGCCCCACTGCCCGCGCTCTTCGCGGACCCGATCCGCCAGCCGTTGCAGGGCGTCGGTGTCGACCGTGGAGCGGGGAGGAACCAGACGCGCCACGAGACGCCCCCGGCGCGTGATCTCAATCTCTTCTCCGCTCTCGACACGATCCAGGAGTTGGCCCAGATGGGTCTTGGCTTCGAATGCGCCGACGGTGGTCGTGTTCATGCGGACAAGATCCCGTGTATAGACTGGTTTGTCAACCAGTTGGGTTGACTCAGTAGGCGTTCGCTCGCGCAAAGAGCGTCTTGAGGATGATCTTCACGTCGAAGGCGAGGGACCAATTCTCAAGATAATAGAGATCGAACTTGATGCGTTCCTCGATGCTGGTGTCGCCGCGCAGCCCATTGACCTGCGCCCAGCCGGTGATGCCGGGCCGCTGCACGTGGCGGCGCATATATCGTTCGATTTCGTCGCCGAACTGCTCGACGTAGAAGGGGCGCTCCGGGCGGGGGCCGACCAGGCTCATGTCGCCCCGCAGCACGTTCCAGAATTGCGGCAGCTCGTCGATGTTGGTGCGGCGTAGCCAGGCGCCGACCCGCGTCCGGCGTGGATCGTTCTCCGTGGTCCAGCCGGGGGTCTCGCCTGTTTCCGCGTCGGTGCGCATGGTCCGCAGTTTGTAGATGGTAAAGGAGGTGCCTGTCTGTCCGCAGCGTTCCTGGCGATAGAAGACCGGGCCGGGCGAGGTCGCCTTGATGAGCACCGCAGCGACCGCGATGATCGGCGCGGAGAGCAGGAGTCCCACCACCGCGCCGCAGAGGTCGAAGCTCCGTTTGAGAAAGCGCTTGTGGAGGAAATCGAGCGGCCATTTCTTCATGCCGATGACCGGCACGGAGCCCATGTTCTGCACCTCAACGCCGCTGGTGAGAATGCGGAACATGTCGGGCACCAGGTAGAAGGAGGCATAATGCTTTTCGCAGGCCACGATGATGTCGACCATGCGTGCATGCTTGATTTCGATGTCTGCAAGGATCACCTGGTTGGCTGGCCCCGCGGCGAGCAGCGTAGGCAGGTCGTCGACCGTGCCGAGCAACTGGGCGGGGTCTAGTTCCGGGGCGGGCGGTTCATCGCCAGTGGAGAGAAACCCGACGATGTCGGAGCGCAGGAACGGCTCGTGGCGAATGGCTTCCTGAAGGCGCACGGCGATCTCGTCGGTGCCGACCACGAGCACATGGTTGATCTTCTCCATGTGCCGGGCCAGGTTCCATTCGATGCGATAGAGAATGTAGCGGGCGAGCAGTACCGTGAAGGTGAGGGTGGCAACGCCCATGATCAGTGCCGCGCGGGGGAACTGTGGGTCGAGACGGGCCGCCGCTTCGACCGCAATGTAGAGGAGCAGGGTGGTGAGAATGGCGCGGAAGATACGTGGGATCTTGTCTTCGAAGCGGCCGAACTCCGGGCGGCGGTGCAGGCCGATGAAGCGGAAGGTGAGCACGGCCACGCCGGTGAAATAGAGGCGCAGGCTGACCAGGTGCTCCGGTGGCGGGGGGAGCTTATCTGGAAACATCTCCTGGAACCATTCCAGGTGAAAGCGCAGCCAGATCGCGAGGGTGAGGCCCGCGTAGACCGCCAGGGCATCCACCAGCGTTGCGATCATGCTGGCAATAATGTCGTGGATGTCCCGTTTCTTCTGCACCCCGGCAAGATAGACGGGAAAGCGGCTGGGTGGAACAGGAAAGAGGGGGGGCAGGGGGGTGTAGTGTTCGGTGTTCAGTGCGGATTGACGTATACACATATATGTGCAAGTATAAGCTAAATTGGAGAGACGAGCATGGGCCAGATCACGATCTACCTACCAGATGAGCAGGCCAGGGCGATCCGCAAGGCGGCACGGTCACGGAAGCGATCCGTTTCGGAATGGGCCAGAGAGCAGTTGGCCGCTGGGCTCAGCAAAGAGTGGCCGCCGGATTATCGCGGCATTCTTGGGGCTCTTCATGACGACTCCTTTGTGCGCCCAACGCAGCTTGAGGTCGGCAACGATGCGCTCCGTGAGAAGCTTTGATCGCGCTGATCAGTGCGAATACCCGAGAGTTTGAACGTGTCGCAAGTTTGCGCGTCGAGGATTGGACCCGCGGCTGATCGCGCGCTCCCCAAACCCGCTCGACCCGTTGGGCTTCGTTCGATACCCTCCGCAATCAATGAGTGTACGGCGTCACTTTCTGGAGTGGGACGAGGCGGTGGCCCGGAAGGTGTGTGCATGGCTGCTGCCCGCCTCGGCCGAGAGATGGGTGGACCTGGAGGGAACCTTGATCGTCGTGCCCACCCGGCAGGCGGGGCGCCGCCTCCGCGAAGCGCTTGCCAAGACCTGCGCGCAAAACAACGCGGCACTGCTATCGGCGCGGGTGGTGCCGCCGAGCTATTTCCTGCAGGAATCGGCCGCCGATACTCCATCGGCAAGCCCCACACTGGTGCGTGCCGTCTGGACGAACCTGATCCTTACGGCGGACCTTCGTAAACTGCCGGGCCTCTTTCCTTCCGAGCCGCCCGCCCGCGATATGGCCTGGGCACTGAATATGGCCGAACTCCTGCAAAGCCTGCGCAACACGCTTGCTGATGGCGGGCTCTCGATCGCGGACGTGCCGGTCAAACTGCAAGGGGCCTGCCCCGAACCGGAACGATGGGCCGATCTCGGGCGTCTGGAAAAGCGATACCTAAGAGGAATTAAGAGCCTTGGCTTTCAGGATCCGCTGGCGGCGCGCATACGCAGGGCGCACGCGCCCGAGTTGCCGGAAGGCGTGGAGCGCATCGTCATCGCCGCCGTGCCGGACCCTTCGCGGCTCGTACTCCGTGCATGGGAGCAACTCGCGGACAAAGTTCCAGTCGAAGTCCTCGTACATGCCCCCGCTTCGCAAGCCGCGGCGTTCGACGAGTGGGGCCGGCCCCTCCGCGACACCTGGCAGGCGGTGCCCATCGAACTCCCCGACGACACGCGCAATCTTCTCCTCGCGGCCTCGCCCGCCGCGCAGGCCCGGCGCGCGATCGAACTGATGGCGGAAGAAGCAACGCGATTTGCGCCCGAGCAGATCGCGATCGGCGTGGCAGACGCGGAAGTGGTGCAACCGCTGGCTGAGCGCCTCGCCGAAATCGGGCTGCCGGCCTATGACCCCGCGGGCCGTGCCGCCGCCGCGCATCCGCTGTTGCACCTTCTCAAGGCACTCGCACGCCTGGCCACGGAACCAACCTTCGAGGCACTCGCTACCTTTCTTCGCCACCCCGACGTCATGGACCGCCTTTGGTGCCAGGAGCAGATCGCGCCGCAATCGCTGCTGAAGGAGGCCGACACCTTCCAGAACGAGCACCTGCCGCAAAGCATGGACGACGCATGGCGTCGCGTTTCGCGTGGGCGCGCTGCCACGGACTATCCCGCCTTCAGGCGCGCCGTGGCCTGGGCGCGCGGCGTCGCGGCCCGCATCAGTAAGCCGGACCTGGCCGAGGCCATTCGCGAGACACTGGTCGATCTTTATGGCGCGCGCACACTCCGCTCCGGCGTGCCGGAAGATGAGGCCTTCACCGCCGTGGCGGCCATGGTCAACGAAGTGCTCGACGATCTCGGGCAGCCACACCTCGCCGAGACCGGACTCAAACCGCTCCAGATCCTGAGGCTGGCCCTCGAAGACCTCGCGGAGCAGCGCTACTACATCGATCACGACGAACCGGCCATCGACCTCGAAGGCTGGCTCGAATTGCCCTGGATCGAGGCCCCGCTCCTCATCGTGACCGGCATGAACGAAGGCCGCGTGCCCGACGGCCGCCTCAGCGATCTGTTTCTGCCCGACTCCCTGCGGCTCCGGCTGGAATTGCGCTCCGATGCCGACCGGTTGGCGCGGGATTCTTACCTGATGACCACACTGATCGAGAGCCGGCGCAAAACGGGTCGCGCGGCTTTTGTGGTCGGCAAGAACAGTCTGGCCGGCGACCCGCTCAAGCCGTCGCGCCTGCTCTTCCGTTGCAACGACCAGGAACTCCCCGAGCGGGCACGCCGCCTCTTCGGCGAAGCGCAGGACCGGCGCGAGAACGTCGCCTTCCAGATCAGTTTCAAACTTAATCCATCGCCGCCGCCCGACTTCCCGGATGATCGACTGACCCCAGCGCGACTCTCGGTCACAAGTTTCCGCCGCTACCTCGCCTGTCCCTTCCGCTATTACCTTCAAAACGTGCTGGAAATGGAGGCGCTCGACGACCGGGCGCGTTCGCTCGATGCCATGGGCTTCGGCCTGCTCGCGCATACCGCACTCGAAGAGATGGGCCAATCGGACGAACTACGCGTCTGCACGAATGTTCGAAAGCTGACTGCCGCATTGCACCATGCCGCCGAGGCGTGGGTGACGCAGCGGTTCGGTAAACGACCGAGCCTGGAAGTGGTTGTGCAGCTCGAAGCCGCGAAGCAGCGGCTGGGTGCGCTGGCCCGCGCGCAGGTCGAGCACCTCCGGCAGGGCTGGGAGACCATCGCGACGGAAGAGAAATACACCGTCGAGATCGGCGGCGTTACCGTCGTCGGCCGCATTGACCGTATCGATCGGCACCCGAAAACCGGCGTCATTCTGGTGCTCGACTACAAAACGAGCGATTCGAAAACACTGCCGCGCGACGCGCATCTCGGCACGATGCGCGACCACCACGCCGATTACGCCTGCCTCTCTCTGGACGGCAAAGACAAGGCATGGATCGACCTGCAACTGCCGCTCTACGAGTGCCTGCTTGAAGCGCAGGGCTTCGAGACCGACCGGTTGCAACTGGGGTACTTCCATCTCCCCAAGGCCGTGAACGAAACAGGAATCAGTCTATGGGAGGATTTCACGCCGGCACTCTCGAAGGCCGCACGGGCCTGCGCGCGCGGTGTCATCGCCGATATTTCCGCCCGCCGTTTCTGGCCGCCGGCCGACTCGCATCCTTATGACGATTTCGCCGCCCTCTTCCCGGCGGAGGCCGAGGCCTGCTTCGATCTCAAGGCGTTTCGCCGTTTCATGAAGGAGGGGCCATGAAGCAGGCCGCTCCCATTGGCCACATGGCCATCTCCGCCTCGGCCGGTTCCGGAAAGACTTATCAACTGGCGCATCGCTACATCCGGTTGCTCGCCCTCGGTGTGCCGCCCGACCGGATCGCGGCGTTCACATTCTCGCGCAAAGCAGCAGGTGAAATCTTCGACTCCATCGTCAAATACCTGAGCGAAGCCGCGGCCTCCTCCGAGGCGGCGCAGGGGACGGCAGCGCAAATCAATGTGCCGTTCACGTCCGCCGACTTTCTGCGTCTGCTGCGTTTGCTGCTCGACTACCTGCAACGCCTGCAGATCGGCACGCTCGACAGCTTCACGGTCGGTGTGGTGCGCGCCTTCCCGATGGAGCTGGGCATCGCCACGGAGTTTGACGTTCTGGACACCGATGGCCCCGTCGCCGCCGCGCTGCGCTCCGAGGTGCTCGCTTATATCTTTCAGCCCCGCCTTGTCGACGAATCCGCGCAACGCGAGTTTCTTGAGGCCTTCAAGCAGGCCACGTTCGGGCAGGAGGAAAAGAACCTCGAACGGCTGCTCGCCGCTTTTCTCAAAGACCACCACGATTCCTTTCGTATCTTACCGAAAGCCGAAGCTTGGGGCGATGACTCGGTCATCTGGCCAGACGGCGCAACCTGGCTTCAGCCACCGAAGGATATGCTTGCGGCGACAACGCGTTTGTGCGACGTCGTCGAGCAAAGCGATTGGCCCGAGAAGGTGCGGACACGGTGGCGCGACTTCCTGGATGCGGTCTCGACGTACACCGCCCACTCCGAGTGGGCGAAACCTCTCGGCTATCTCTTCCCGCGCCTTGCAGCAGAGGCGGACGCGCTGTTGGACGGCGCCGTTACGCTGCGCCTGGAACGCACCGACTGCGCCTTCAAGGGCAAGCCCGCCGCCGACCTGCTGGCGGTCTTCCGCCATGTGATGAGCACGGATCTCTGCGCTGCCATCGAAAAGACGCGCGGGTTACACCGTGTGCTGGCTCTCTTTGACTCGTACTATGACGAGCGGGTGCGTCGGCGCGGTCGGCTGACCTTTTCCGACTGTCAGTATCTGCTGGCCGGCAACAACCCGCTGAACGGCGGCGCATTGCTGAGCCGCGATGATGGTGGTTTGAAGAGGCTCTACATCGACTATCGGCTCGACGCACAACTCGACCACTGGCTGCTCGACGAGTTTCAGGACACCAGTGACTTGCAATGGGAAGTCCTCGCGAATCTCGCGGATGAAATCCTGCAGGATACAACCGGTCAGCGCAGCTTATTCTATGTAGGCGACGTGAAGCAGGCCATCTACGGATGGCGCGGCGGCAACGCGCGGCTCTTCGGGCGCATTCTCGATCGGTACGGACCGGTCATCGAGCGCATGGACCTGGCCACGTCGTATCGCTCCAGTGCGCCGGTGATCGAGACCGTGAACCGCACCTTTGAGGAATTGCCTGCGAGCCTGCCCGCCGCCGCCGTCACGACATGGCAAGGCATCTGGCAAACGCACACCTGTTCCGGAAACGTGCCGCCGGTCGGTTACGCCGCCTTCGTGGAACCGGACTGCCAGGGCGGCGAGTTGAAGCCCAAACAGGAAGATCGTCATGCGGTGGTCGCCGCCTATTTGAACGAACTGCGACCTCTCGATGCCGGGTGCAGTGTTGCGGTGCTCGTGCGCTCCAACGAGCAGGGCGCGGCCACGGTCAATGCGCTGCGCCGTCTTTGCCCCGACATGAACATCGCGCACGAGGGTCAGGCCAGAATTCGCGATAACCCCGTGGTCGAGACCCTGTTGGCGCTGGTGCGCTTCGCTTTTCATCCCGGCGATCTCTTTGCGTGGCGGCTTTTGCAGATGGGTCCGCTCTGGAAACGTATCGAGAAAGAGGGCGGCGATCCCTCGACCTTGTCGCGGCGCGTACTGCGCGCGGTGCACGAGCGCGGCTTTCACGGTCTACTCAAAGAGTGGGGCGCCGCATTGGAGAAGGCGCACCCGCTCGACGCGTTCGGGCGGAAGCGGCTGAACGATCTGCTGGAGGCGGCGTCGGCCTTCGACCAGATGAACGTTGTGGACGGTCACGCGTTTCTCGACCAGGTCCAGGAACACCAGGTGCGCGAGGCGGCGTCCGAGCGGGCCGTGCGCGTCATGACCATTCACCAGGCGAAAGGTCTGGAATTCGATGTCGTCTTCCTGCCCGAGCTGGCCGGATCACGCGCGCTCGACCGGCGTCCCATCGAGCGCCTCCACCTCGCGCACGACAAGTTGACCGGTTTGCCCGACTGGGCGCTGGTCATGCCGCGTGGCGATGTGGCTGACGCGGACACCGTACTCGCGCGCGAACGCGCCGAGCGGCAGGTCGATGGCTGTTTCGAGGAGTTGTGCGTGCTCTATGTCGCCATGACGCGCACCAAGCGGGCGCTCTACATGATTGGAAGTTATGCCGGCAAGAGCGCATCCGCCATGACGGCGGCCGGTCTGCTCAAGGAACGGTTGAGCGGCGTTGCCGTCAACCAGGTTGCGGGCTCGCCTAGCAGGGTGGGGGAAGTGGACATCCTGATGCTCTATGAGCATGGCGATCCGGAATGGATGCGGGACGTCAAGAAATCGGCCGCTCCGGCAGCAGCCGCGCAGCCGGAGGAGAAGCCGAGTTGGCCTGCGTCGCGAGAGGCACGCCTGAAACGCGTGGCGCCGTCGAAACACGAATCGACCGTTCGCAACGCCGCATCGCTCTTTGCGGCCGATGCGGGCGCTGGAATGAAACTCGGCTTGCTGGTGCACGCCCTCTTCGAGCAGGTCGGGTGGATGGAAGAGACCGATGTGGACGCAATTGTCGAAGCGGCGGTGCAGGTGGGGGAAGCGAAGTGGGTCGATCTTGCCGCGCGCGTTTTCCACAAAGCACTCGCGTCGGCGGAAGTGCGGGCGGCGCTGGCGCGCCCTGTGGGCGACGTGGAACTCTGGCGCGAGCGTTCGTTCGAGGTCGTGCTGGGTGAGCGCTGGATCAGCGGCACGTTCGATCGGGTCGTGCTGGTTCGCGATGCGCAGGGCCGTGTCTCCTACGCGACGATTCAGGACTACAAGACGAACCGGGTCGAAGACGAGACCGCGCTTCGTGAGACCGTGGACCATTACCGGCCGCAGATGCAGCTTTATCGCGAAGTGCTCGGCCACATCCTCGGCCTGAAGCCTGCCCGCATCCGGGCGCAACTCCTCTTCACGAATGTGGGGCAGGTGGTTGAAGTGGGTTGAGGGAGCGGGCCGCCCGGAGCCAACCGTGTGTTTGGGGCGGATCCCGATTGTGTTCGAGCTCGTACAACTCCTTCCAGAGGCGGGCAGGCGCCCCTCCATCCCGGACTGATTCATGGATCTGGTGAAGCCACAGTTGCACGGATACGAAGACGGAGCGGCTCGGCTTCCCGAGCCGGACGCCGCATGTTCCGTGATCTTTTGCGCGGAGTTTACTTGCTAGATACTGTCGTTTTGCGACAGTATCTAGCAAATGCAGACGGTGACAGAGCTTGCCTTGGATAACGCGCCGCGCGGCGTATTTACGCGGGGCGAAGCGGGTTGCTGGTCGAATGCGGAAGGTGCGCGACTGGATGGCCTGCTCAAGCGGGCGGTCGCGCATGGCGAGGTCTGGCGTCTTCGCCGGGAACTATACGTCCTGCACCCACGCTATTTGCGGCGGACGGTGGAGCCCTTTGCGCTGGCGCAACGGATTCACGGGCCGAGCTACGTCAGTATGGAGTCCGCCCTGGCCTGGCATGGTGCGATTCCCGAGGCGGTTTACACCATCACCAGTGTCACGCAGGCCCGCTCGCGCACGTTCGACACCGAGTTGGGTGTCTTCTTCTTCACGCGTGTTCCCCAGAAGGTGCTCTATCGCGACGTCACGCGCCACAATGCCGATGACGGCGCATTCTTCATTGCCCAGCCCTTGAAGGCGTTGACGGACTATATCTATGCGCATGATTGCCGATGGACGACACTACAGGAGGCGATCGAGAGTCTACGTCTGGACGATGAGGTGTTGAGGGGAACCACTCAAGAGACCATTGACGGTCTACTTTCAAATTACGCGGCTGGCAATGTCCGAAAGTTTCTCCAGGCGCTACGCAGGGAGTGCAAGCCATGAGCGTGAAGATGATCCAAGAGAGGTTGGACGGGTACCGCTGCCGATCCACGTTGGAGGAAGATCATGCCCTTCGCGAAATCACGCAGGAAATCGTATTGGCGGGACTTGGGCGCACAACCTTTTTCAACCATGCGGCGTTTCATGGGGGAACCTGCCTGCGGATCTTCCACGGCCTGAACCGATTCTCTGAAGATCTGGACTTTGCGCTAATGGCGCCGGACGCAAAATTCAGCCTGCAATCTTTCTTGTCGGCAGTAAGAGACGAAGTTTCTGCCTATGGCTGTCAACTCGAGATTGATGATCGCTCCCGTCTGGGTCAGGCCGTGCAGAAAGCCTTCGTGAAGGAGAGCTCTCTCGGCGGCGTGCTTCGTTTGAATTATCGTCCATCAACCGGTCCGATGCGAAAGATCCGCATCAAATTAGAAGTCGATACCAATCCGCCACTGGGGGCGAACTGGGTCATGCCGATACTCGACTTCCCGTTTGCCTCCGCCGTGAAAACGCACGATCTGCCGAGTCTGTTTGCCGGCAAGATGCATGCCCTTTTGTGCCGGGAGTATCATAAAGGACGGGATTGGTACGACCTCGTCTGGTACACGGCGCAGCGTGTCCCCATTAATCATCGATTGCTCGATGCTGCGCTTGATCAGCAGGGGCCATGGAGAGGGACACAGCCGAAGACCGACGCGACGTGGTGTGTTGCCCGTATAAGAGAACGTATCGAAGTATTGGATGTAGACCAACTGCGTCACGAGGTCTTGCCGTTTGTAAAGGCCGAGGAGCAACCCTCGCTGTCGTTATGGTCCGCGGATTTCTTCCGTCAACAGGTTGGCAAACTCACCATGCCCGGCACTCCCCTTGACTGAACCGCCACCCGCCAGTCGGGTACCCGGAGCCTGGGACCATATCCGCTCGTCTGGCAAGGAAGCGATTTCTGGCCTCGGGCAGACGGGGAAGATCGGCTGTCTTTCAGGGGTGGCGTGGGCGTCCTTTTCGTGTACGCTTGACACAGTAAGTTGCAGTGATGCGCAACCTGGTGACGAACAAGACGTCTTTTCGGAGGAATTTAGAATGACGCCTACGGTGGAACCACTTTGGGCCGTGACCCCGGAGAAGATCGACGAAGCGGTTCGCCGCATCGTCGCGGAAGCTCAGCCGCTGCGAATCATCCTTTTCGGTTCTGCGGCGCGCGGGGAGAATGGACGCGACAGCGATGTCGATCTCCTGGTTGTCGAACGCGAGGTTAGTGACCGATACGCGGAAACAGTCCGCTTACATCGAGCCTTGCGAGGTTTGATTCTGCCGGTAGATATTCTGGTGATTGGCGGTCAGGACTTTGAAGAATGGGCGGCAACACGGGGGAGTATCTATTACGCTGCGCGCGCCGAAGGAAAGGTTTTGTATGAAGCAGCGTGAATTGGTGGTCACCTTGCTTCACAAGGCGGCACAGGATGAAATCGCGATGGCAAGGCTGATGCCAGATGCAGACTTGGGGAGTGCGGGGTGAGGGGCGCGAGGGGTCAGTCCTTGCAGGCTTGCAGCATTGGATAAAGACCCAGGAAGGATCTGGCTGGCCGGCTGAAGCCGGTAGTACCAACGATACTGAGGATTCGCCCGCTCGCAGGTCCGCTCGCGCACGCAAGAAGAGTGGCAGAATCACACATCACAGTACGAGATCGACGTGGATTTTAAGATCCTTGGACACGGGGTGTCCCATGTGATCAAGATACACTCGGATGCCTTCTTTACGCGCGAGTTTGAAGGAGGGTACGAGGTCGGCGTCGCCGGCCACAACAACAATGATGTCCACCAGCCTCTTCAGCGAAAGCCAGGCAATGTCCAGCCCAATTCGTAAATCGACGCCCTTTTGTTTTATGTCTGGAACGAAATCCCTCGCCACCGGGGCGCGTGGATTCGCTTGAATATCCCTTGTGGCGGCTGCGCCAAGTTTCCAGCCCTGCAAGAGAAGTTCGCCGCGCCGGACGGCGAAGTTGGGTAGCAGTTCTAACCCTTCCTGCAGAGACAATGCGGCCGAAGCGGTTTGGGTCGTGCCCAGGTGAAGTTTGTAGCCGTCTATGGGGTTAACAACCATAAAAAAAGGCCCGTGCCTCTCGCGGCGCCTTGCGACGCACTTGTATCATCGGCGAGAGGACGTGGGCCGTTGCTATACACACCTAGTAGACACCACCTGGGCGCAGAGTTCAACACCTTTTACCCGGGTCTTCTAAAGCACGTGGAGGTGCCCAGCAAGAGCGCCTTAATGCCGAGATATCCACCGCATGGGTCTCGCTTCTCCACCACCCGTATACGAACGAAACGGCGATGTTGCTCAATGTGCGACGCTTCCAGAGTTGAGGAGCGCTGACTTGGTGCCAAGTTCGTCTACTAAGCCTGATGCATTGTCAAGGTTAAGTCTGCCCTTCAGTCTGCCTGCCTGGTGAAGGGCCGTCGCAGAACGGTTACCAGGAGAAGCGCGATCCCCACCGTTGAGAAGATTCCCCTTATCGGATAGAATATCTGTAGTGTGATGAAGGAAACCCTCGAAGTCATCAACCAGATGCAGTCCGATGGCGTCATCGGTGCGTACGCCATCGGCGGCGCGGTGGGAGCCACTTTCTACTTGGAACCGATGGCCACGCTAGACCTGGACGTGTTTGTGTCGTTCAGATAGACACCGGATACAGAAAGATTGGATGCGCTCCTGGACCGATTTGGACTCCTTGAGAAATGGGAGCGGTTTCGTGTTTTGTACATTGAAAAGCCGTTATGAATGAGCAATGGAAAATCATTCTGGAGAGTAAGCGGCGCGAACGATCTCGTTTGGCTGCTTTGCCCTTTTCCGAAAAGATCGTGTTGCTGGAAAAGATGCGTGACCGGGCTTTGGCCATCGCGTCCAATCCGTTATACGGCGGGGGGAAGGTCGATGGCGGAAGGGGGCTGCTGTTGCGCGAAAAATCTCCGAAAGAGCTGCAGACATCCGCCGACAGATCGGACCCTAAAGATTAGGCCTGATGCATTGGCAAGGATTGGGTTCTCTTCTTGGTGAAGGAACGTCGCAGAACGGTTGCCAGGAGAAGCGCGAAGAGCAGGCCGGCGGTTGCTCCGCCCAGCGTATAGGGCACGGCATACGGCGGAATGAAGAGAAATGCGATTGTCGCCGTTGAAGACATTCGTTCGTCCGTATACGGCACGGAATGCAGCGGCGAAGGATTCTTGGCCATAGTGCATGCCTGCAAGAAGATCCGCCAGGTTCTCGGTGATGATGAAGGCTGGAAGCAGGGCGACGAGCCAGTACCAGTTGTCGCGTAGAAACTTCATTCTGC
>SLOV01000275.1 GCA_007132345.1 Kiritimatiellia bacterium | reverse complement strand
TGCCCAGTGGCCAGAGTTCTTCTTCAGCCAGCCCAATGGCGCCCCCATGTCATACAGTCTCGGCGCCGATATTGTTTTCCCGGTTGCCTACGCTCACTTTCCAACTGACCGCTATGCCCAGGCCGGGGAAGGGTTGAGCATACTGCCCGCCTATTGGGAGGGCACTTCCACGCCGACCACGCGTTGGAAGTCGGGGCGGATCCTGGATTATATCCTCATCAGCCCCGCCATTCTGAACAGCCCCCTGGGCGTGCCAATGGCGGAGGTCTATCACTCCCCCTACGATGCGGGTGGCGGTTTGCCGAAAGCGGGCGTTCCCCCACATCCAGGCGTTTCCACGAATGCCTCGGACCATCTGATGGTCTTCGCGGACATCTACATGGCCGATGCCAGCGACGTGATTCCCACAGCGCTGTTCGTGGTTTCCGGCGAAGCAGGCGGTCCCTTCAGCCCGGCGGAGCGTCGCTATACCGTTACCAACACCAACAACACGCTGCGGACCTGGGCCGTGGTGCCCGGCACGAACTGGCTCTCGGTTTCGGCAACCTCCTTCTCGCTGCCCGCCATGTCCTACATGGAAGTGGATGTTAGCTTGAACACAGATGCGGCGCTCCTCTTGCCGGGCACCCACACCTCAGAGGTGATCTTCTACAATGTCACCGAGGATGTCTTCCATCTCCGGCCCGTCTCTGTCGAGATTTCGGATTACCTCGACCTGACCCCGGCGGGTGGCTGGAGCGCCACCGGTCCCCCAGAGGGACCCTTCGAGCCAACCACGGCCTCCTACACCCTGACCAACAAGAGCGCCTTTGCCGTCCAATGGTCCGCATGGAGCGAAGAAGACTGGCTCAGCCTGGCGCCAGCCTCGGGCATGCTCGCGCCCGGGCAACAGATCGACATCACCACAACCCTGAATAGCCAGGCTGCGCTGCTCGACGTCGGCGAATACCAGGCGACCGTTATCGTATCGAATCACCTCAGCGGATTGACCTTCGAACGGGCCGTGGCGCTGACGGTGCTGCCGCCCCTCTGCGCCGCCGTGGAGGCATGCCAATTGACCTGGACGACCGGCGGCACCGAGCCCTGGTTCGCGCAGACCCTGGAGAGCTGGGACGGCCAGGACGCCGCACAGTCCGGGCCGATCACTGTGCCCGGCGACATTTCGTGGATGGAGACGACCGTGGAGGGGCCCGCACGCGTAAGTTTCCAGTGGCGCGTCAGCTCCAGGTCCGGATGGGATCATTTGCGGTTCCGAACCAACGGCGTCAGCACGGCATCGATGTCCGGGCAATGGAACTGGACCGCGCGCAGCCAGGAACTACCAGCAGGTAGTCACGTCCTGCGATGGTCCTACGAAAAGAATTCGAGCACCTCACAAGGCGCCAACGCCGGCTGGGTGGATCGTGTCACGGTCGATTACCTCTTGGCGGAACCTTCCTGGACCTTCTTCCCCTTCGGCCCACCCGGTGGTCCTTTCACGCCGCAGACCCACACCTACACACTCACGAATGCCGGCCCCACTGCCATCGAATGGTCCGGCGAACCAACGGTCGCCTGGCTCAGCCTGCATCCCACTTCCGGTGCATTAGAGCCAGGGGAGAGTATGCAGGCCGTGGTGACCATCACCGAAGAGGCCAACGCCCTGCCGCCCGGTTCGCAGTGGGGCGCCGTGGCTTTCTCGAACCTGACGGCAGGCGTGCAGTTCGAACGCGCCGTCGCCTTACAGGTGCAGGACTATATCGTCATCACGCCCGGCGGATCGTTGACCTCTTTCGGCTTTCCCGGCGGTCCCTATGAGCCAGACCTGCAGACCTACCTGCTCTCGAATAGCGCACCCTTCACCGTCGATTGGACAACCGGCGCAAATTCCAACTGGATGAGCGTGGCGCCGATGGCCGGTACGCTGGCGCCCGGTGAGACAACGACGGTCGACACCACCTTCAATAGCAACGCCGATCTGCTATCGCCGAACTGGTACTGGACCAGAATTGTCTTCACCAACCTCACGACCGGGGTTCAACAGTCTCGATGGCGCTATCTCGACATCGACGCGCCCCCGGACCTGTGGCCGGAATCCGCATGGGTCGCAACCGGGCCGCTGGGCGGGTTGTTCGATCCAGAGTCCCGCACCTACAACCTGCATAACACCACGGGGCAACCGGCAACCTGGCACATTTCGGTAAACGTCCCGTGGGTCACACTGCAAAGTTCGACCGCCACGGTTGCGGCCGGCGCCACCGTGCCCGTGGATGCCAGCCTCAACTTCAATTCATGGTTCCTTCCGATCGGCAGCCATGGCGGCATGCTCACGTTCTCCAACGCGGTCAACGGGCAGGTCCATGCACGCTCCGTCTTTGTACAGGTGGCCGTCACGCTCTGCGATGCGGTGGACCAGTGCGACCTCCCCTGGACGACCGGCGGCCATGCGCCCTGGTTCTTCCAGTCAGAGATCACGCACGACGGCATAGACGCCGCCGCGAGTGGAACCATCGATGACAATCAGGAATCGTGGATTGAAACCGTGGTCCGGGGTCCGGGTACCTTGCGCTACTGGTGGAAGGTCGATTCCGAAGGCGGCTGGGATTTTCTCGAATTCCGCATCAACGGTGCGCCTCAGCCGGGCAGTATATCGGGTCAAATCGATTGGCAGCAGCGCCAGCACACGCTGGGCTCCGGGCTGCACACCCTTCGCTGGCGGTATGTGAAGGATTTCATCATCTCCGTCGGTGCCGATCGCGGATGGCTCGATCAGGTGGAGTGGCTTCCCGACCTTACGGCCGGCGGTGTGCCCATCGGCTGGTACGAGCGCTTTGGCCTCTCGCCCGGCCCCGGCGAAACCTGGGACGATCTCGACCACAAGCCCTCCGTTGCCGGGCCGTCGTATAGAGAGCAGTTCTTTACCGGTCTCGATCCGACCGATCCCGCCTCCGTCCTGCGCATCTTCTCCATCGCGCCCGGTATCGATCAGCGCCCGACCATCGAATGGTGGGGTGGCACGAATGGCCCCACTTCTCCGTACCTGATTCAGCGCGCCCTCGATGCTGCGAGCCCCTGGCAGACCATTGGGGAGCGTCCGCGCGTTTCGGGCCTTCACTCCTGGACGTCACCCGCACCATTCACCGGCTCGGAAATCTATCGCATCGCGGTTGACCCCGATTGATGCCCCTCGTTTCGCCTTCTTCTCGTGACATTCTAAACGTTCGTTACCGATCATTCGAAATGCCGAACGCACTCCGCGAGCGAAGCGGTGGAAATCGAATCTTTTTGCAGAATATCGGCTGCATCGCTTTGACGGACTTCGCGTTATTACGTAGGGTTTAAGATGGAATCAGGGATCGAGGGGAGGCCGCATGAAAACTCAGATGGCTCCGCATTCGGTTCAGTTAGAATCGAATTCGGTAGAGTCGCTTCTGGACCTTCTGCCATTGATGTATTTCGTTGTCGATGAGCAGGGGCTCGTTCGCTATGTAAACCGCGTAGGCTTGGAGTCGCTGGGCTATTCAAAGGAAGAACTCCTCGGCGCTTCTGTCTTTCACATCTTCTACCCCGCGGACCGCAGCCAGGTCCGACACCAGGTTGTCGAATGCCTCAAGGCGGTCGATCAGGTGAGAAAGTGGGAGTTCCGAAAGATCTGCAAAGACGGATCTCTCATCTGGGTCCGCGAAACCGTCCGGACCGTCCGCCATTCGAGCAAAGAGATGCGGATCCATATCATTTGCGAAGACATTACCGAGATCCGCGAGGCCCAGGAAAGACAACTCGAAGCGGAGACGCGCTACCGTCGCTTTGTGGAAAACGTGCCGGCAGTCAGCTACGAAGTCGATTTACAACCCCGTCCGGTCACCACCTTCATCAGCCCACAGATCGAGCAAATGTTAGGTTACACCCCAGCAGAGTGGTTGGAGCACCCCGATTTCTGGCAGGCGTGCATTCACCCGGAGGACCGGGACCGGGTGGTCGAGGAATTGACCCGCAAGAACCTGACGGGCGAATCCATCGCCGTCGAGTATCGGGTGTGCACCGCCCGTGGCGCGTGGCGTTGGGTGCGGAATTGTTGCGACTATGAGTGCGACCGGCGGGCCAACCCGGTGCGCTGTAACGGGGTCATTCTCGACATCACGGACGCGCGCCGGATCGAGCAGCGGGAGATGGAAGTACAAGCACGCTGTGCGCGCGCCGAGCGCATGGAGTCGCTCGGCCTGCTCGCAGGCGGAGTGGCGCACGATCTCAACAACATCCTGGCGCCGCTGATCGGATACCCGGACCTCCTCATGAGCGAACTGCCTGAGGGCAGCCCTCAGATTGAGGAACTCGGGATCATGCGCGATTCCGCGCTGCGGGCCATGGAAATGGTGCAGGACCTGCTCGCTTTGGCGCGCCGTGGTACGGTATCCAGCGGTTCGGTGGATCTCAATGCGCTCTGCCGGGAATTCGCCCGCTCCCCGATGCTGCGCGAGACGCGCAGCAAACGGCCCGACCTTTCCATCGAATTCGACCTCGATCCGAACGTGCCCCAGGTGGCCGGCTCCTCTACGCATCTCGTTCAGGTCCTGATGAACCTCGTGCTCAATGCCTGCGAAGCCATCGAAGGGGAGGGGCGCGTGAAGGTGCAGACACGCCGCGATGTCGTTGAGCAGCCCGTCGGCGCGTATGGCAACATCTCCGCGGGCGAATTTGTCGTGCTGCGCGTCTCCGACACCGGCTGCGGTATATCCTCGACCGATATGGAGCATGTCTTTGAGCCTTTCTACACACGCAAGGTGATGGGGCGCAGCGGCTCGGGCCTTGGCCTCTCGGTGGTTTATGGCGTCGTTAAGGACATGAACGGTGGCCTCGATATCCAGAGCGCACCGGGCGAAGGCACCACCTTTATTCTCTACCTGCCGATCCACGGCAAAGCGGCAGACCCGCTTCGACAGCCACCTCCCACCGAACTGCGGGGCACCGAATGCGTCCTTGTGGTCGACGACAGCGGCGAACAGCGCGCGCTCATGCATCGCCTGCTGTCCCATCTCGGTTATGAAACCGTCACCGCGGCTTCCCGCGAGGAAGCGCTGGCGGCCTTGCAGGACGCCGTCTTCGATCTCATCCTCATCGACCTAGACCTGGGCGAGGCGCCGGACGGCGTCGATCTCTTTCTGGCGATTCGCTCCATCAAGCCCACGCAGCGCTGTGCTTTGTTGAGCGGCATCAAGGAGAGCGAGCGCACCGCACAGGCCTTGAAACTGGGTGTGGCCAGTATTCTCCGAAAGCCCTGCACCATGAACAGCCTCGGGAGAACCGTGCGTCGGGCGCTGGCTGGTGCAGCGGTCGCGCCCTAGATCCAAGAAGTTACCGCCACTCGTGTTTCGGATACTTCCGCCGCAGCTCCTTCTTCAGCACCGGGTACGTCTCTTCCCAGAACGTTTCCAGACTCTCCGTAATCTGTACCGGCCGCCGATTTGGGGCCAACACCTCGATACGCAGCGCCACGCGGCCCATCGCGATGCGCAGGGAATCCTTCACATCATATAGATCCTGAATCCGCGCCGACAGGGTGGGCGGCCCATCCTCCGCATACCGAATGCGGGCGCGCAGCCCGCAGGGTAGTTTCAGGCGCTCCGGCGCATAGCGATCGACCAGGGCCGCTTGCCCAGGCCCCAGCCACCCCTTCAACACGGGCCAAACGGGGCGGTCCTTGACATCGCGATATCGTACTGCGCCTTCGCAGAGTTGCTGGAAGAGAAACAATCGGTCTTCCGGCCCGATCGGGTGCAGTTCCAATTCCGGGCACCAGCGGCTCAGCGCGTTCAGGCGTAGAATCCATTGCTCCACCGCGTCATTCCAGTTCGGCAGTATCAGACGCCCCTCGGCCACTTCCGTCGCCAGCAGTCTGCACGCCTCTTCCGGGGGCGGTGCGGGCAGCGGCTTCTCCTCCAGCACCAGATCACGAAAGCGGCGCACGCGGCGGGCCACCACGCGTCGTCCGTCCGCTTCCATCGCCACTTCGTCTGCCTCGTGGAAGTCCTCAGGATACAGGTCCACCAGCCACGCCTCTTCCACCTCAGTCGCCAGGCTCAGTTCGACCTGGAGCGGACCTTTGCCCCGCTCGATTTCGTGTACCTCCGCTGCCACGAACAGCGACGCGTCCCGGCACCGACTCTCCTTCGATAAGTGACCGCGCCTGCCATGCACCACCTCGCAGCGCAGCGTTCCCTGGTCACGCCGCACGGCGAGCTGGTCCACGAAGCCGGCCAGCACGCATCGGCGCACCGCCGACTCGTGCGGCCGTGCCTCCTCAATCGGTAGCCCCGCCTGGCGGGCCAGACGAATAAACTGGATGCGCAACCGGTCCGCCTGCCGCGCCGACTCGGCGTGCAGTCCCAGATCCGAGCAGGGGCCCACCCGGAAATCGGCCGCCGAGGCCACCTGCAAGCCGCGCAGCAGCGGAAGGAAGTCCGAGGCATCCCCATCGCGGAATAGCCGCGCCTCGCGTCGCGCCTCAATAGGCTTGCCCGGCTTTCGCACCCAGACCGTCCGCCCCTGCGTGAGTGCCGCTATGCCCGCGGCCTCCCGCACGCAGCCCAACTCCGCCGCGGCGAGGAGCATGCGCGAATAGCGTGGGTGCAACGGGAACGCCACCATACGCCTGCCGATCGGTGTGATCGATTCGTCCCGCGCATCCATCGCCCCGAGGTCCGTCAGCAGCATACGCGCCCGGTCGATTGCGGCGGGCTCCGGCGCTTCCAGCCAGGGGAACTCATCCAAGCTCGAAACCCCGGCCGCCTTCAGGGTGAGCAGTGTCTCCGAGAGATCGAGCCGCTTGATTTCAGGCAGTTCCTTCAGCGGGCGCTGCCGGTGTTCGCGCTCCGTCCAGAGCCGCATACAGAGCCCCGGCGCCGTGCGACCCGCGCGACCCGCCCGCTGGTCGGCAGACGCCTGGCTGATCTTCTCGATATAAAGGGTATTGATGCCGCGCCAGGGATCGAATCGGGGGATGCGCGCCAGCCCGGCATCGATCACGATGCGGATGCCGTCGATCGTCAGCGACGTCTCCGCCACGTTCGTGGCCACAACCACCTTGCGACGCGTTTGCGGGCTCACGGCGTTGTCCTGATCCTGCGCGCTCAGCTCACCATGCAGGGGAAGCAGCACAAGGTCACGGCTTCCACAGCGCGCGCGAATGGCCTCGATCGTGCGCCTGATTTCATAGGCACCCGGCATGAAAACCAACACATCGCCCGGCACGCCTTCGCGCAAGAGCCGGTCCAGTTGTTCCGCGGCGATGTCCCATGGCCGCTCCCGGTCCGGCTTCCACGGCTTCGCCAGATAGCGCATTTCCACCGGCCACATGCGCCCTTCGCCCGTCACCGTTTCGCACGGCGCCAGATACGCCTTCACCTGCTGGAGATCGAGTGTTGCCGACATCACGATCAGTTTCAGATCAGGCCGCACCGTCCGCTGCAACTCCAGGGCGCGCGCCAGCATCACGTCCCCGTCCAGATGCCGCTCGTGAAACTCGTCGAAGAGAATGGCCCCGACGCCTTCGAGGGTGGGGCGGCTCAGTAGACGCCGCAGCAGTACACCTTCCGTCACATAGAGCAGCCGGGTGCGGCTCGATGAGACCTTTTCGAACCGAACCTGATACCCTACGAGATCGCCGGGTGTTGATCCGCGCTCCTCGGCCACGCGTTTGGCCAGGAGCCGCGCCGCAATGCGGCGGGGTTGCAGGATCACGATCTGCCCGTTCCCGGCCAGTCCATGGTCCAGCAGCATCTGCGGCACCTGCGTCGACTTTCCCGATCCAGTCGGCGCCGAAAGCACCAGCCGGTTCTCGGTGCGCAGGGCCGCAACGATCTCTGGTTCACTATCATGAATGGGGTACACGCCGACGCACGGTACGCATACAGCGCCTGAATGGAAAACCAGAAACGATCCCGACGTGCGATCCGCCGGGCACTTAAACCTGCGATGGGAATGTATTTGAACCACGGATGAACACGGAGTTTCACGGATAAGGGTAGGGCACCACGAAGTACACGAAGAACACGAAGCACAAGAGAGGGAAGTTCGTCCACGTCGTAGCGGGTGTGTTGATTGATTCGGCGGGCAGGCGAGAACCCGCGCTCGAAAATGTGGAGTGCGCTTTCTTGAAAGCGCTTTCTCCCGGGGGTTCTTGAACCCCCAGAGACTCAACGGATGACACCCCTGCCCATCACCATGCAATTGTGCCCAGCGCTGGATTGCAGCAGGCCACGGCACGGCTTGAATCAATCAACACACCGTAGCCACGTGACTTCGCACGTGGTCGCCGACCGACGCGGCTACGCGGTGGCCTCTGCATCGAACGGGTTGTAGGACGGCGCGATCTTCGGCGGGCGGTTCAGCACTGGACACTCTGGACCACGGAACATCCAAATACGCGAGCGAACACCCATGCGTCCCTGCTCCCGGAGCGGCTCCGCTCTTGACCTCCCTCCGCTGGCGGTACCGGAGCCGGAATGTGCCGGTTCTCTTAGTCGAACGCGCAGCCCGTCAGGGTGCATGAAGGGGCATCCATCACAACACCAGAATCCAAGGATTGACACATGTGACGACTTACCCACTCTGTCGCCGGAATCTCCAAATGCTAGGATGTGCGGACCGACCCCTGTTCGCGACCCGTGTTCGCCCAGTGCGGCCGCTTGCGCTCTGAATGTTAGGATGAGCGGACCGACCCTTTCTGCCCCCAATTCATAGACAGACCCTTGTTACCGTTTATGCTGCCTACGCTACTCAGCCAGGATCCGTTCAATGGTACGCCGGTCCTCCTCGGATAACTGCAATTGCTGCAATTCGGCCTTACTTTCCAATTCCTGAATAAACTTCCGGACAGGTCCAGATTCCGTGGGACTGAAACTCGGGCTGCGATACATACTCTCCAGAATACGCAGTTCTTGAGAAACACCAAGATCGGCGATGGCAAAGCTTTCTATTAGCTGCTCCTCAAACTGCTTGGGTACTATTCGGAGGTATGTAGTAAGTGTCTTTGCGGTAACATACTGATAGAGAGCATCTTCTTTTGTGCCAAGGATCAGCAAATCAGTCATTATCGAACGCATCTGCTTTTCGGCCATCTTTTCGACTTGCCCAATAGTCTTTGCACCCGTCTTTCTGAATGCCGCTGAGTGGCTTGATGTCAACGCACTCGCTATTCCACTCTGCGCGTACACCCATAGTTTATCAACAGGCTTAACCGCATCCTCAAGCATGTCTATGATTGATTCAACGTCGTTATCCATTATTTCCGCATGATACATGGTTCTCGCAATGGTAACCT
>SLOV01000043.1 GCA_007132345.1 Kiritimatiellia bacterium | reverse complement strand
CCTGACAGCGACAAGAACCTGGTGCTGATGGGCTTCATGGGCACCGGCAAGTCGTGCGTAGGTCGGCTGCTCGCCGAACGGATGGGGCGCGAGTTTGTCGATATGGACACGCTCATCGAACTGCGGGTCGGCAAGCGGATCTCCGACATCTTTCGAGAAGATGGCGAAGCGGCCTTTCGCCGGATCGAGCGAGAGGTGGCCGACGACCTCTCAGAGCCCCGTTCCCTGGTGATTGCCACAGGCGGCGGTGCCGTGCTCAATCCCGCCAACATCGAGGCCCTTCAACGAGGCGGGGTCGTGATCTGCCTGACGGCGACCCCAGAAACGGTCCTGGAACGCGTGAAGCGGGGAAAGCATCGCCCCCTCCTGCGGGGCGACGACCTGGAGGCAACCGTTCGCCGCCGACTTGACGAGCGGGCCTCGGCCTATGCCGCATTACCGCATCACGTCTGGACTGACGGGCGCTCGCCGAAAGCCGTGGCCAAAGCGGTACAGGCCTGCTTCCGCGCCGCCGTCGCCCGGGCATAGGTGTCAGTGAGAGCACGCTTGCCTTTTCCTACCCCCCCCGGCATAAGTACGACTCGATTTTCCGACAGGGAGCGAAGAGTACAATGGCAGAAGATCAGACGAAGCAAGACGAGACCCCTCAACCGCGGCCGGTGCACTCGGAGGAGTTGGCCCAGATCCGGGAGATCTGGGAAGCGTACGGACGCTCGGTGGTGACCGGGGTGCTCTTGGCGCTGGTGCTGATCCTGGCCCTGACCGTCTATCGCCAGTTCGGACAGAGCAAACGTGACCAGGCCGCTGCGGCACTGGGCAACGCCGAAACCATCGAGGACTTCGAATCGGTTCTGGTCCGCTTTCCTCGTTCAGCCTCCGCACCCATCGCCATGCTGGCCCTCGGCCGCGCGCAGTTCGAAGCGAGCTCCTTCGAGGATGCCCTGGCGACCTACGCCCGCTTCAAACAGGAACATCCGCAACACCCAATGCGGCAAGCCGCCGAACTGGCCCACGCCCAGACCCTCGAAGCCGCGGGCCGCCTTGAGGAAGCGAAAGACGCCTTCCGGGAACTTGCCCAGGCCCTGTCCGCGGATCATTACCTGCAACCCGCCGCACAACTCGGCATCGGACGCTCCCTCGAACAGCTCGGCCGCTGGCAGGAAGCGCGCGCCGCTTACGAAGACTTTATCGCCGAACATGCGGACACCGATTGGGCCGACCAGGCGGAACTCGCCCTTCGTTTCGTCCAGCGCGCCATTGCCGCGCAACAGCAGGCAGAAGCCGAAACGGCCTCCCCCTGACCGGCAGTACCGCTCACACCTGCGACTCGCGCAGCAGCAAGGCGCGGGCGCTGATGCTCGGGCCGGGAAACAACTCCAGCAGACCCGGGGTCTGCTCGTCCTGGTCGAACATCTCGCATAGCCCCTGATAAGCGGACCGACTATAGTGCAGCATCGACTCGAGCCGATGACTCGCCGCGTCCTGCACCACGAAGCAGAGGATCTCCTCGTTCGAATCTTCCGCATCGAATAACAGCCGCTTTTCCGCAGGGTCGACCTGCTCGATGTTCTGCACATAGATGGAGTACTTGATGTACTCGACAACGCGCGGGTTCATGTCGGTTTCTAGAAGAAAAATGCGCTCGACCATTTCCGATCGGGAAAAAACAAGGTGCACCTCGGGCGGCGCAATATCGGCGGGCAACGCCTGTGCACAGGCCGCCAATTCTCCCCCGAACGCCTGCTCGGCATCTTCCTGAAGTGGATCCTCGGCAGGCAGGCAATAGACCAGAAAGCCGCGCGTCGGGTCGTTGTAAAGCAGTGGTTTATCGACCCGGAACGAAAAGCCACAGCCTGGGCACTCGACGGCATTCAGCGTATTGGCCATCAACTCGTCGCGGCGCTCCGGTTCGAGGCCCACATTCACCGAGTCATAAAGTTCCACCTCCATGCGTTGACCGCACGACGGGCAAACAATCGAATACTCTCTCTTTGCAGACATGCGCGGACGATAGCCCAGCATCGGATCGCGCGTCAAACGCCGGGAGACCGGGGATTGACTCATGCAGCCGCAAGGGTGCGGCTCGGCTTCCCGAGCCGGTGTGCGCACGAACCAGGACGCCGAACGCCGGACGCGAGAGCGCGTCCGCTCCGAGGCGCGAGCCGAACGACCGCAAGGGTGCGGCTCGGCTTCCCGAGCCGGTGTGCGCACGAACCGGGACGCCGAAAGCCGGACGCGAGAGCGCGTCCGCGCCAACCCTACCGCCCGCGCCCGCCATAGGCCCGCGCGCCATTCCCGCCACCGTTCCGATTCGCGGCGCGCATGTCGCGCAGCGGGTCGGGGTTGACGGCGACATAGACGGAGCGCTCCCCGAGAACCTGCTCGAACTCATGCACCAGCTCCTCGCTGGGCCGTACCGCGTAGTTGCCGTCCGCCTTGATGAACAATTTCTCGCCACCCGGGAAAATGAGACAGATCGCCAGCGGCGTCAGCCCGGGGTGGCGTCTCGCAATATCGCGCAGCTTGCCCAACTTCTCTTCCACCGCCATCGGTGCGGGTACATGCAACGAAACCCGCTGCGAAAAGATCTCCGGGGTCTTTTCGAGTAGATAGACTTCGTTGGCCTTGATCTTCAGGTTGTTCTCCTCACGGGTAAGCTGCCCGCAGACCATCACCGGTGCATCGTCCTGCAGGATGCCGCCAAAGCGCTCGAAGGCGTCCGTGAAAACCACCACATCCAGCGCACCATGCAAGTGCTCCAGCCGAAAGAAGCCCATCGGTTTCTGGTCCTTCTTGCGGAACGCTTTGCGATACTGGGAAACCAGCCCCCCGAAGCGGGTGAAGCTGTCCAGCGGCACCTCCGCGATCTTGTCGCCGGGGTGCAGGTTGAAGGTGTCCAGCACCCACTGGTGTTGCACCAGCGGATGTCCGGAGATGTAAAAGCCAATCAGCTCCTTCTCCGCGGCCAGCATGTCGCTCTCGCTCCACGGCTCGGCGTCGGGCAGGTCGTCATCGGTGGCGGCGGCGCCCTCCGCCTGTCCATCGAGCAGTTCGAAGAGCGATGCCTGCCCGGCCGCGCGGTCGCGCTGCACGGAGGCGGCGCGGGCCAGTGCCGTATCGATCCCCGCAAAGAGGCGGCCGCGGCTCATCTGCGTGAAATCGAAGGCGCCGCACTTCACCAAACTCTCGATCACCTTCCGATTGCAGAGCCGGCCATCGATACGCGCACAGAAATCGATCAGCCCGGCAAAAGGCCCGCTGGTGGTCCGCTCCGCCACAATGGATTCCACCGCGGCCGCACCGACATTCTTGATGCCTGCCATGCCGAACCGGATGGCCTTCTCTTCCGGCTGGAAACGGACCCCGCTCGCGTTGACGCTGGGAGGCAGCACGGGAATGCCCATCTCCTGCACTTCCGCGATCAGCATGGGCAGCTTCTCGCTGTTGCCCATCTCGCTCGATAGATGTGCGGCCATGAAGCAGGCGGGATAATGGGCCTTCAGGTAAGCGGTCTGATAAGAGAGCACGGCATAGGCCGCGCTGTGCGATTTGTTGAACCCGTAATTCGCGAACCGCGCGATATCGTCATAAATCTTTCCGGCGAGCTTCTCGGGAATCTTGTTCGTTTTGCGGCAGCCGGCAACGAACTTTTCGCGCATGCGGGCCATCTCGTCCTGCTTCTTCTTGCCGATGGCGCGGCGGAGCATGTCGCCCTCGCCCAGCGAGAAGCCGGCCAGCACATTCGCCACCTGCTGCACCTGCTCCTGGTAGAGCATGACGCCGTAGGTCTCCGAGAGAATCGGCTCCAGCAGCGGATGGTCATACTGGATCTTCGACGGGTTCGCTTTGCGGCTCACGAAATCGTCGAGCATGTTCATGGGGCCGGGCCGATAGAGCGCAATCATGGCCGCCAGGTCCTCGAAACAGGTCAGCCCGATGCGGCGCAACAGGTCGCGCATGCCTTTGCTTTCCACCTGGAACACGCCGACCGTGTCCCCGCGGTTCAACAGTTCGAAGGTCTTTGCGTCGTCCATCGGCATGCGGCGGAAGTCCAGGCTTACGCCGTGCAGCCGTTCCACGTGCTCGATGGCTTCCTGAATCACCGTGAGGGTCTTCAGCCCCAGGAAATCCATCTTGAGCAGACCGACCTCCTCCATCGGCTTCATCTCGAACTGCGTAACGACCTGTCCGTCCTTGTCCTTGGTCAGGGGCAGAATCTCTTCGAGCGGCTTGCTGCCGATCACCACGCCGGCCGCATGGATGCCAGGGTTGCGCGGCAACCCCTCCAGGACGGTGGCATATTCCATGATGCGCTTCGCGTTCGGCTCCGTCTTGACGGCCATCCGGAAGTCCGGGTTGTCCTGCAGGGCCTTCTGCAAGGTGATCTTCGGATCGTCCGGAACCATCTTGGCGAGCCGGTCGCATTCGGCAAAAGGCACTTCCAGTACCCGGCCGATATCGCGAATCACCGATTTCGCGCCGAGCCTGCTGAAGGTAATGATCTGGCTGCAACTGTCGCGGCCGTACTTCTCCTTCACATACTCGATCACTTCGCCGCGCCGGTTCTGGCAGAAGTCGATATCGAAGTCCGGCATGCTCACGCGGTCCGGATTCAGGAACCGCTCGAAGATGAGGCCGTAGCGAAGCGGATCGATATCGGTGATGCCGAGGCTGTAGGCGACGATGCTGCCGGCGCCGGAACCGCGACCGGGCCCCACCGGAATGCGGTGGGTGCGCGCATAGTGCACGAAGTCCCAGACCACCAGGAAATAGTTGATGAAGCCCATCTGATCGATGACCTTCACCTCGTAATTGAAGCGATCCATCACGCGCTTCTCGTCGGCATTCGCCGGGTGGTTGGGATCGGCAATGCCATACCGCTCCTGCAGCCCTTCGTGCCCGATCTGGAGGAGGTACTGCCGCTGCGACATCCCTTCCGGCACCTGATACGTGGGCAGAAAGGTCTGAGAGCCGAGTTGCAGGTCCACATTGCAGCGCGCCGCGATATCGACGGTGTTGTGGATCGCCGCGGGATGCTCCGGGAAAAGGGCCAGCATCTCTTCGCCCGATTTCATATAGAACTGGTCCGAGCCGTACCGCATGCGGTTCGGGTCACTCAGCACCGTGGCCGTCTGCAGGCAGATCATCACATCGTGGGCAGCGCTGTGGGTGCGGTCGAGAAAGTGCACATCGTTGGTGGCCACGAGCGGCAGATTCAGCCGCTTGGCCACCTGCACAAGCCCTTGGTTCGCGATGCGCTGCTCCCGAATGCCATGGTCCTGTAGTTCGATGTAGAAATTGCCTTTGCCGAGGATATCAGCGAACTCTCCAGCATTGCGGATCGCCGTATCGAGATCGCCCGCGGCGCAGGCCTCCGTCACCGAGCCCTTCAGACAGGCCGAAAGGCCGATCAACCCTTCGCTGTGCGCGGCCAGCAGTTCTTTGTCGATGCGCGGCTTGTAATAGAACCCATCGAGGTGCGCACGGGAGACCATCTTCTGCAGGTTCCGGAAGCCCGTCTCGTTTTCGGCGAGCAAGACGAAGTGGTTCGACTGCGAACCGCCTGGCCCCGTTTTGCGTTCGTGCATGCTGCCGTGGGCCATGTAGACCTCGCAGCCGAGGATCGGTTTGATGCCTTCCTTCAGTGCCTTCTTATAGAACTCCACCGCGCCGTACATCACGCCATGGTCGGTAATCGCGACGGCGCGCATGTCGAGTTCCAGAGCGCGCTTCATCACCTGATCGACCCGGCAGGCGCCGTCGAGCAGGCTGTACTCCGTATGAAAATGGAGGTGGGCAAATGGTTGATGTTTCGCGGGCATGTCGCCGGTTCCGTCCCTCCGCACGCGCGGACCCGTTCCGCGGCACAGCATGGATAGAGCGGCATCCTACGCACAGGGGCAAGGGGGTGCCAACCGCGGAATCGGCGCCGGCCCGAAAGGCGCAGTATTCCGCCGGTTTTCAGGGGGAGCGAGAGGCGATTTTTTGGTTCTCTCCCGTGTCGACGGTCGTCCCGCCCCTGTCTTTCCGGTCTCCGGAAAAATCCGAACTCCATGCTTGACATCCGCTCCCCGGCCAAACCACCATATATGTTGATGACAGTATATCTATGATGCTGATCAAGGGGGACTACGATGAACTCGAACCGATCGATTGCCGTGCCGCTTCAACAGCAATTCCTCACATGGAACCGCCCAAGCAGTGATTCCCTCTTAAGCGTCTTCTTGCTGCTATTGGCAGGCACCATGCTTTGGGCTCCGGCGACGCGGGCCTCTATCATTCTTTACTCCAATTACGTTTACGATGAAGACACACCGGCCTACGGCTCCAGCAATACTGCGTTCATTTCTGGCTCGGGCTTTACGCCCAGCGGAAGCTTCAACGCCCATGCCCTCCAGTTCACCCCGACCAAATCCGGCGTTGTGGACACAGTGAGGGTGCCCATTAATGCAATTAACCCGGCCCACCCACAGCCCATTGTCAATCTGATGATCATCCGTGACAACGATGGGGTGCCCGATGCGGACATTATTATTTTCAACGACGTCCTGTTGATCGACGCCGAGCCCCTTTTCGGAGCTTCCGTGATCGCGGGAGCAGATGCCGGACCTTTCGGGCTGACGGCGACCTCCCCCCACGGCGACCATCTTGACGAGGGCACCCCCTACTGGCTCTTGGCGTGGACCATGTCCGCCAACGCATCCTTCTTCTGGAGGAACGACCGCTCGGGCGAAGGGGGCAACACGCCCTGGTACTACACGGCCGGTGGCTCGGATTGGCTCAACAGCACCCCATCCGGCAGCCGGGACTCACGCCCTGCCTTTGAGATCAGCATGATCCCGGAACCCTCCACCGCCCTGCTGGCCGGCGTTGGACTGGTGCTTGTGAGCCTCACTTGGCGCCGCCGCCGGCTCGTTGTCACGGCCTGATTCGGATCCCGCCTTTCCGGCTCTGCTTTTCCGGCGATGGCGCGTCACGCCCAGCCAGGCCAATAGCAATATCGTGGCCCATAGGAACGTATTGGCCCAGAAGCGAGTGCCTTCCCAATGCGCCCAGGCCAGGCCTGGAGCAGTCCACATATAAGGAATCGGAAAACCCCAATGCGTCAGGATGCCAATGGTGGCCTCTGCAACATCGTCCGTTCCCATTCGTATTCGGCCCGAAACGAGCGAAATGATGGGCGAAGCCATGGCGATGGCGGCAAACCCGATGAAACGCAGGAACCACTTCTTCATTTATGCCGGTTGATCTTTGAGTTGAACTTTCGGCCCGGTTGATCGCTCTATAGTTCGCGGTTCTGCCGGTTAATCCAGTCTAATCATGGAGTTGTTGCTAAGATGAATCCTGACTTTCTATATGCATTTGCAGGCGGCCTGCTGATCGGGGCAGCCGTCTGGATCCTGTTCGCCTTTTCCGGAAAATATGCCGGCATCAGCGGCATTCTTGGGCAATTGTTAAGCCCACCTATTCCCCTCTGGGCGGTCTTGTTTGCGGTCGGACTGCCGCTGGGCGGCCTGCTGTACCGGCTGATCACGGGAGGCGCACCCGATGCGGTGATCACCACTCCGCTGCCGCTGCTGGTCGTGGCAGGGCTCCTGGTGGGTGCCGGAACGCGAATCGGCAACGGCTGCACGAGCGGCCATGGGATCTGCGGTCTGGGCCGCTTTTCCAAAAGGTCGTTGGTGGCGACCTGCACCTTCATGGCGATGGGCATGATCACGGTCTTTCTGCGCGGGAGGTGGCTGTGAAGAAGTTCATTTCTCCAGCGGCGGGCGCGTTGCTCTCCGGCATTGTATTCGGCATTGGGCTGAGTCTTTCCGGGATGACGAATCCAGCAAAGGTGATCGGGTTCCTGGATATTTTCGGAAACTGGGATCCATCCCTGGCGTTTGTCATGGGCGGGGCCTTGATCCCGGCGGTTGTGGGATTCAACGTAAAGCGGAGAAACGGGAGATTGGCGTGGGCCTGTGAGGCCCCATCGGCAGGCGTTACCAAGAGCCTGGTGATCGGCGCCGCCGTTTTCGGGATCGGCTGGGGACTGGCGGGCTTCTGTCCGGGTCCGGCGGTCGTGCGCCTGGTGTTTTGGGATACGCGAGTACTGGTGTTCGTCGCCGCGATGCTGGCGGGAATGGCGGGGGCGCGATGGGGAATGAAGAGTGCGACAGGCGAAGGGTGATGCGCGATTACGAAAAGCAGGTTTCCCGGTTCTGGCCGACGATCATGGAGGCTTGGCGGTCCCATGGCGCAAAGCAGCCAATCATTGAGTGCGATTTGGCAAAGAAGAAGGTGCTTTTATACGATTCCACCGAATACATTGACAGCCTCACCGAGCGCACACGCGAGAGGACCCGGCAGGAATTTGCTCGGACAATGGCAGAAGGCGGCATCATGGTATTCGTGAAGGACAGCAAGAACCGTGTTCTTCAATCGTATAGCTTCTCCGGTGACAAAATGGGGGAGTAAGCGGAATCGAACGAGTTCTCGAAACATGTGCGACAAAGGGCGATCAACAAAAGTCGTCGGAACGGCTTCACTTCCGGCTCAAAGGAGCTGAGAAAGGAATGTCGTCGCCGGAACAACGCACGGGGTTTTGCGGGAGAAACAATCGGCATCGACATACGGCAAGGCATGAACGGCCTGGAAGGCATGGGCGGCGCCGATCTGCTTCTGGAAGTGATGGAGACTGGGTGCGATCCGAGTCTCGCTTAACTTGGCCTCGACAAGGAACCAGGGTTCATCGTCTCGCGTTACGAGGAAGTCGACTTCGCGTTTCTGTTTATCCCGAAGATAAAACAACGAGAAGGCGCCGAGCCCCAGGTCGGTCCAACCCTCCACGGCCTTGAGGAGATGCACCGCCATCAATGTTTCAAAACGCTTGCCGGGATCGGCAATGGTCGACCAGTCGCGCTTGAAAGGAAGTGATCATAGACGCGGCGCATGTTTACCAGAATAATGAATATTGCATTTTGGTCAAGACCAAAATGCAATGCGGTGCAATATGGCAAAGGAGGCAGGGAGGAGGCTGACGTGCAGCCTGAAGGGCTGCGAGAACAAAGCCCGGCGCAACGCGCCGGGACAAAGGGGCAATCCAAAAGATCAGCAGCCTGAAGGGCTGCCAGAACTCTTCCGGCAAGGCTCGGCGGAACGTGGCGGCGACAAAGAGGGACGATAAAGAAGGGCGACAAAGGGGGCGTGCGGAGTGAGTTCTGCGACCCCTTCAGGGTCGTGGTGGTTCTTTTGAACGGGAATTCCCGGCGCGTTGCGCCGGGCTATGATCTTTGACCCCGTTGGGGTCGGCCTGGGCTCCGGCCGTGCAGCCTGAAGGGCCTTGTT
>SLOV01000142.1 GCA_007132345.1 Kiritimatiellia bacterium | reverse complement strand
CCGGGTCAAAGCCGCTGGCGTTGCCAGACCAACTCGACACTGGGAAGCTTGGCGGAGCCGCCTGCTTCGTAAAGACTCTCACCATCCAATTCCAGCAGGCCGCCGACCTGCAGACTGCCATAGAGCCGCGCCTTGTTCTTGATGGAGAAGCTGGAAAGGTCGGGTGCGTAAATGTGTCCGAACAACAAGGAGTTGCTGTCGATCGTCATGTTGCCGGCGGAGGGGGAGAGGATCGAGAGGCGATCGGGCTCGCCGGAGGTGTTGAGGAGGGAGTTGTTGAGCACCTGAAGGTCGCCGGTCACATAGAGCGTTACCTCTCCATCAGGAATGTTGATGGTTGCGCCGGAATCGATCAGGACATTGTGAAAATAGTACGTGCCGGGTTGCAGGGTGACGGAACCGCCAATGACGGTGTAGTTGCCGCCGCTGAAATGGGGGCTGGCGGAGGCATTGTCGTTGTTCGCGGCGGCATCGGCGAGCTCGGCGGGGTCGATGGCATCGAGTTGGAAGGTGGAAGGGGCGGGGGCCGTGGAGCCGCTGGCATAATGGGCGTTCAAGACCGTGTGACCGGGCCCGGGCGTGGCATTGCCGGCGATCGGACCGTCGAGTTCGATGCCTTCGTTGGAGCGAATATGACCAACGCCCTCTGAGCCGTTCAAGAAGAGGACCGGGCCGCCCGCCTGCAAGGTGTAGGGGCGGCCGGGATCGGAGCGGATGACGGCATCGATCACGGAGCCGGCGTCGCCGGCGCGGCCGGTGACCTCGAAGGTGTAGGCGCGGGTGTTGCCGATGCGGGTGAGTTGTTGGACGGGATCGAAGTTGAACCCGGTCGGTGCGCTGTAGGAGACAGTCTCGACCGGGGTTTCGAGCAGGAGCGTTCCGTTGGCGAAGTCGTTGGTGATGTGGCCGAGGCAGAACGCGACGCCAGCCTCGGCGTGGTAGAGCGCCTGGGCGTCCTGGGCATAGAAGCCGGCTTCGCGAAGATCGATGGTGGCGCGCACGAAGGCGAGGCTCCCGAGGGCCATGAGCAGGAAGAGCACGGCGAGGGTCATGAAGAGGACGGAGCCCTCGCGTCCTGTTTTGTGGCTGGTGGTGGAGTGCCTTGGGGAAGGGCTCATGGCATGCTCAGGGGAGATTGCGGGGGAAGACACGGGTGGCGAGGGTCTGGCGGCGATACCCATCGCCGAAATCCGGATGGGTGTAGTTGCCGTCCTGCAAGGGGGTTCGCCCGCGCAGGCTGAGATCGACCGCCTGGTTGGCGCCGCTGGAGACTTGGAAGAGTTCGATGTCCAGGGCGGCGATGCCTTCGGCCACGTCGATGGGGGGCGTGGACTGGTTGACGTATCGGAGGAGATAGGGGGTGAAGGGGAACCCGGCCGGGCTGGGATTGGATTCGTAGGTGACAACGGAGACGAGTTCGATGGGGGTTCCGGGCGGGTACGCGTTTTTCAGGCCGACGCCGCTCGCGGTGGGGCTGGCGGTAATGGTGAGTGCATCCCCGGAGATGGAGACGATGCGGGCGTGTTCGAGCTGGCCGACGAAGAGGAGTTTGCGGTCGAAGAGGTTGAAGCGATCGCCCGTGCCAGCCGCGACATGAATGATGGTATCGCCCACGGAGCTGGAGAGGGAGAGGGCGGAGACGGGTTCGTCGAGAACGCCGGTGAGGATCAGTTGGTCGGAGTCGTCGGCGGTGGCGCCTTGAACCACGATGACGGGATTGGTAATGCCGCTCATCCAGGAGACCCAGGTGTCGAGAGCGGAGTAGGGACGGGGTACGCCATACCCGGCGGAGCGGAGATCGCGCGCGACCATGTCGACCCCCGACCGGATATTGCGCTGGAGGCTGTTGAGCTGGGCGTGACGCCAGTAGGCCCGGGAATACATGGCATAGGCCCCGAGTACGGCCACGACGAGCAGGGTGCTCATCGTGGTGGCCATGAGCGTCTCGATGAGCGTGAAGCCGCGCCGAGGCGCTGTGGCGGAACGGGGAGTGACGGAACAGGGCTTCATCTTAACGGCGCAGGGTGACGAGTCGAACGGTATTGGTGGTCCCGCCGAGGCGTTGCCAGGTGACTTGAACATTCACGTTTCGGGTGCCGGGGGCGGGGCCGGTGGTGACGGTCCAGGTGCGTTGAAAGATGCCGGCGGCATCGAACCCGCTATCGAGCGTTTCGAGAGGCAGGCTCTTGAGTTCTTCCGTCTTGGCCTGTGCCATGGCCGTGGCCTCGGTGAGCCCGCTGCTGTAGCCGTTCATGCGGGCGAGGGAGCCCTGGAGGCCCCAGATCCCCAGCACCATGACGGTCATCAGCATCATGGTGGCCATGACTTCAATCAGGGTGAACCCGGCACCGCGTTGGAGTGAACCGACCTTCATCAGTGATAGGCCCCCGTGGTGAAGGATTGGCCGCTGGGAAAAATGTAATAGTAGAGTTCAGATGCTTCTTCCGATCTGGCGGCAACACGCCAGTAGCCCGCCGCGGTTTGGAACTGACCCTTGGCGTTAAAGCGCCCGGTCTCGTCAGGCAGGGTCCAGGTTACGGCTGTCCCGCCCGGCAGCGCGAAGGTCTCCTGCTCGCCGCTATCAATGATGCCGTTCCGGTTTAAATCCGCCCAGACGCGGAGGACAAGGAGGCCGGCATCGAACTCGACCTGTACCGGTGCACGATGACGCATGGCCGTTTGCCGGGCGTCGGAGATGCGGCCCGTCACAGCGGCCAGCGCTTCGTCGCGGCGCGCCTGCTGGGAGGAGCGGAAGACAGCGGGAACCGCCATCATGGCGGCCAGTGCTGTCAGCACCACCACCATCATGAGTTCCAGCATCGAAAAGCCGCCCTTCAGCAGCCGATTTGCGCGCCGTTCAAACATAGTTCACCCGTCCCCATCGCCAATGGGGTCAATTCCGCACCAATGAGTAAGCACCCCCCATGCCAGATCGGCCATTTCCGGAGGGTTCTGCCCCGGTCGGCTCATTTGTGGTGAAAAGTCACGACGGTCATGCCAGCGTGTGCGGCGGCGCGGTGCCGGGAAATTCTTGCGCCTGCAAGGAAATGCGTGGCGATTCAGCGAAAGCCCTGGCTTGGCCGCCGCGCATAGTGGACACCCAACCCCCCGAGGCAGAGGGCGAGTCCGATGCCCAGTTCGCGAAGCGCGGCGGGGAGGTTGGCCAGGGTGAAAACGTCCCGGAATGTGTCCTTGTCCATCGCCATGAAGAGGGGTCGCTCGGCCGTGTGCCATCGGTTGGAGAGCGGCCAGTAGATCGGCATGCCGTAGGGCGGCGATCGGTCTTCGCACCAGAAATCGGCCAGCAGGTGGCTGCCCAGCAACGCGAGAAGCAGAACAAGGCAGGCGAGCCCCGTGCGTGGCCGCACGGCGCGCAGCAAGAACCAGAGGCCGAAGCCGACGAGCACCGCCCAGCCGATCGAATGCGTGAGGTTGTAGTGATAGGCATTCATATCGCCCACGAGCAGACCGGGGATGAAATCGATGTCCGGCAAATTGGCGACGACCATGCAGCCGAGCAACATCCAGCGCCTGCGGAAGAGGCGGCGCGGGAGTGGGGTGCCAGGGGTCTCGCCGGGCATGGCGGCAACACCGATGGCCAGGCCGATGAGGCTATGTCCGATAGGCGACGGCATCAGTCAAAGGTCAGGCGCATGAATTCCACGCCAAGCGAAAGCTTCCGGCGGTCACCGCCCGATTTTCGGTAGGCCATGCGCAGCGTGATGGTGTTGGGGCCGGCCTTTAGATAGCGGGCCGGGATGCGGGTGGTGAAATTTTCGAACGCGGCATCGTCGGCGCAGACCCATTCGGTGACAAAGCGATGGTTCACATAGAGCGCGACGACCTGGCGGCGGTACTGGAGGTAGAGCGGCTTGGCGCGAAGCTCGAAGGTGGCGTCGGCGGGCGGGTCGGGAAGGTCGAGGTGCACGTCGGCCTCCAAGTGTTGAATCCAGGCGAAGCGCACGCCGGTGGGGCTCATTTCGCGGCGGCTCCAGCCGAAGCCGAGCGCATCGCGATGGTGCAGCAGGCCGGGCAGTATGATGCGTTCGCCCGGCGGCTGCTCGTCGAGCGGGGGAGGGAGGGCATCGCCTCGGCCCGCCACCGGCAGCAGGGCCAGCAGCAACGCGAAGACGTAAGCGCGGCGGATAAGAGAAGAGAAGATCATCGATCTGGCATGTAGAAGAGATGGCACTGAGTGAGAGAGGCGTCCTACCAGAGAACCGCCCTGCAGGGAAGCCGCGAGGCCCATCGTCCCGCAGGCGCAGAGACAAAACCTCGCTCTGCCCGCTCACCCGATTATTTTCCTACGTAGGAAAATAATCGGGTGGAGTGAGAGGCGCGGGAGGGGAGGGAAGCGGTGGGAGCGAGCGTGTGGAGGCGTGGGGGTAAAACAGGAATCCGCGCGAAAAGTGGGTGAGCTGTGCACAATTTCGTGGCGGAGATTGCCTTGACGCTTCCGCGTGATGGGCCATATTGGCCTACAGAAATGCGCTCCTTCGAACCGGGCTGGGTATCGGGTTGCCGATGCGGATCGAGTGGTATTTCCGCCCACATCTTCGACCATGTTCAAGGAGCGTACATGCTGAGCCCAATGACTTGGCCGGTTACGATTGCGACCCGCCTTTCTCTTGCTTCGGGATCTGTCCGATTGTCCTTTTTCGGCGGCCTGCTCTCCTCGCTGCTTTGCCTGAGCGCCGTGGCGCTGCCCCCGACGGAGCCCTTGCATCGGTCCAGTCGCCGCACCGGGATGGTCATCTCGGAGATCATGTACCGCCCTTCCGATCCGGCACTGGCCTACGTCGAGCTGTTCAATTCCGCCCCGATCGCGGAAGACATCGGTGGCTGGCGATTGAAGGGCGCGGTTTCGTTCACCTTCGAGGCCCCGATGGTCGTCCCCGCGGGCGGGTTTCTGGTGGTGGCGGCCGATCCACCGGGATTACAGTCCGCCTACGGGCTTTCCGGCGTACTGGGTCCGTACGATGGCTCCCTCGACCGGGACGAGGGGGACTTGCTGCTCTTCGACGAGCGCGGCGGGCTGATGCTGGAGGCGGAGTATGCAGCCGCGTTTCCATGGCCGGCCGCGGCGGCGGGTGCGGGGCATTCGCTGGTCTTGGCGCGCCCGTCTTATGGCGAGGGCAACATCGAGGCATGGGCCGCCAGCGCGTGGAAAGGGGGCTCGCCAGGCGCGCACGAACCCGAGGGGGTCGATCCGCTCGATGCCGTAGTCATCAACGAGTTCCTGGCGCACACCGATGAACCGCTCGTCGATTTTGTTGAATTGTATAATACAGGCACCCAGCCGGTCGATCTTTCCGGGGCCTGGCTGAGCGACAGGCTCACCACCAACCGCTTCGCCATTCCACCGGGCACGGTCATTCCGCCGGGCGGCTTTCTGAGTTACGAAGAGGGCGAGCTTGGCTTTGCGTTGGCGGCGGCAGGTGAAGCGGTGGTGCTGGTGAACTCGAATGACACCCGCGTGATCGATGCCATCGTCTTCGGTGGGCAGGCCAACGCCATCTCTATGGGCCGCTATCCGGACGGGGCGCCGGAATTCGCGTTGCTGGAAACGCCAACGCCGAACGCCCCGAACAGCGGGCTGTACACCAGCCCCATCGTCATTAACGAAATCATGTTTAATCCCATCTCGGGCGACGATGCGGATACCTATGTGGAACTGCTGAACCGCTCTGAGAACCCGGTCGATCTAGGCAACTGGCGCCTGGTGGACGGCATCAGCTTCACGATCCCGGACGGCACCGAGCTGCCCGCGGGCGGCTATCTGGTGATCGCCAAGGACCGCGACCGGCTGATCGAGCGCTATCCGCAATTGCACGCCGGGAACACGCTCGGCAATTTCGGCGGCAGGTTGGCGAACTCGGGCGAACGCCTGGCCCTGGCCATGCCGTCGTTCCGCGGCGATGGGAGCGTCGACCACGTGGTGGTCGACGACGTGCACTATCGCGACGGCGGCCGCTGGGGCGACTGGGCCAATCGGGACGGCAGCAGCCTGGAGTTGCGCGATCCACGCAGCGACAACCGGCGCGCCGCGAACTGGACACACAGCGACGAGTCGGCCAGGAGCGAATGGGTGCTGATCGAACACACGGGCGTGCTGGACCACGGCTCGGGTCCGGCCAATCAACTGCATCTTCTGATGCCCTCCGGTGGCGACGTGCTGATCGATGACGTGGAAGTGCGGATTGGCGACGGCCCGAACCTGGTTCCGAACAGCGATTTTGAAACAGAATTTTTTGGCTGGGTGGCGCATGGGAACCACATCCGCACACACTGGCACACGACCGAGGGTTATGAGAGCAGCCGTAGCATGCGCGTGCGCGCCACGGGCGGCGGGGACACCGGCGCCAACCGCGTCCGCATCACGCTGACGGAGTCTCTGTCATCGGGTCAGACCGTAACACTGCGGGCGCGGGCCCGCTGGCTGGCAGGGCACGATCTGATTCTTCTGCGGGTCAAAGGCAACTATCTGGAGGCGCCCGGCCACTTGCATGTGCCGCCGGACCTGGGGACGCCGGGGCTGCCGAACAGCGCGCTGGAGAGCAACGTGGGTCCGGCCATCTTCGACGTGCGTCATCACCCGGCGCGGCCAGCGGCGTTTGAGCCGGTCACCATTACGGCGCGCGCACACGATCCCGACGGGGTGGCAAACATGACGCTTTTTGCGCGGATCGATCCGTCGACGACGTACAGCGCGATACCGATGACCTTCGATCAGGGCACGTATCGTGCTCAACTTCCCGGCCATCCCAATGGAACACTGATGGCTTATTACATCGAGGGCACAGACGGCCATGCGGTGCCGGCATCCGCAACCTATCCGGATGATCCGACGGACTATGAAGCGTTGATCCGGTTCGGGCTGGCGCAGCAACCCGGTGTGCTGAAGACGTATCACTTGTTATTCACGCAGGCGACGATCAACGAGTGGGAGGGTCGACCACGTTTGAGCAACGAGCGGTTGCGCGGCACGCTGGTGTATGGCGATCGGGTGATCCACGGCATCGGCGCGCGCTTTCGCGGCAGCCCGTTCCGGCGCGCCTGGGGAGCAAGTGGTTATTCATTTCAAACCCCGCGCGACGACCGACTCCTAGGCGCCCGCGAATTTTCGCTGAATGCCATTCCCAGCGACGACAATACGGGGCAACGCGAATTCCTCGGCTACTGGATTGCGCGCCAGCTTGGCCTGCCGACGCCCCATACGACTTTTATCCATGTGCGTGTGAATGGCGCACAACCGTCGCTTCCGGGCATGTCGGATGTGTTTACCGATGTCCATCACATCCATTCCGACTATGTCCGCAAATGGTTTCCGGACGACGACGGTGGCCAGATGTTCAAGGGCGACGACTGGTTTGAGTTCCGCGATGACTTCAGCTTCAAGTTCCATGTCAATGCGCGGCTCCAGGAATACCGCACCACCGGCAACGCCTTGAAACAGGCACGCTACCGCTGGATCTGGAACAAGCGTTCGAATCGGTGGCTGGACGACGATTATGGCCCGTTCTTCGAACTGGTCGAAGCAGTGAACAGTCCACCGTCGGAGTACGCGGCGGCCGTCGAGTCCCTCGTGGACATCGAGCAATGGATGCGTGTCTTTGCCGCCCGTCGCGCGGTCAGCGAGTGGGACGGGTACGGATACGAGCGAGGAAAGGACGCCTGGCTCTACAAGCCGGATCGGGACCGGTGGAAGATGCTGCTCTGGGATTTGGATAAAGGGCTCGGCGCCTGGAGTGATGCGGAGGCGCAACTCTTCGATAAAGTGGAAGATCCAACAGCGCAACGGATGTACGATCACCCCGCTTATCGGCGCACCTACCTGCAAGCGATCCAGGAGGCCATCACCGGCCCGATGACGGCCAGTCGCATCAACCCATTGATGGACGAGGTCCGCGATGCGCTGAATGCGAATGGCATCTCCGTTTCGGGCACATGGGGGATCAAGTCATGGCTGAATACGCGGCGAAATTCGGTGACGGACTCCCTGGCCGAGGAAGATACAGACGTTTTCGCACTGGATGCGGCGCAGCCTTCGGGGCCATGGTCCGCGCCGCTCTATACCCTTGCCGGAACCGCGCCGCTCGCGGTGCGAAGCATCACCGTGAATGGGATCGCGTACCCGTTAACATGGTCCAGCGCCACCGAGTGGAGCATCGCCCTTCCGCTGCAACCGGGGCCGTCAACGCTTGTCGTCGAGGCGTGGGACCTGGCGGGTGACCCCATCGGCTCGGACCAGGTGGCCGTCACCTATACAGGTCCGGCCCCCACGCCGGTCGAGGATCTCGTCATCAACGAAATCATGTATGACCCGGCTGCTACGGGAACCGAGTTTGTGGAGATCTATAATGCGTCCTCCACCCATCCGTATGACCTCACAGGCTTCCGCCTGCGGGGCGTCGATTTCGATTTCCCGCCCGGCACAATCATCGACCCGGATGCCTATCTGCTGGTGGTGCGCAACGAATGGGCTGTTCGCGATCTCTATGGCGTGGGTCTCCCGATTGCCGGCGAATACAACGGAACCCTGCAACCGACCGGCGAGCGGCTGCGCCTTGTGCGACTGGCCACAGAGACGGAGCCGGAACTCATCGTCGATGAGGTCACCTACAGCGCCAGCTTCCCCTGGCCGAGCGGTGCGCAGGGAACGGGCAAGTCTATACAACGAATCAATCCGCATCACGACAGCAACGACCCCGCAAACTGGAGCGTTGCCATAGATGCGGCGGACACAAGCTGGCAACTCGTTTCAATGACCGGCGTCGGCAGCGGCCAATTTCAGGGAACTCGCATCTACCTCTACTTGAACGGCGCGGGGGAAGTGCATATCGACGACATCCGGCTCGAACCGGGTTTCGAGCGTGGCCAGGGTCCCAACCTTCTCGTCAACGGCGGTTTCGAGCAGCCGCTGGCCGGGACATGGGCCGTGGGGCAGCACCACGAACAGAGTGCGATCGTTTCGAATGTTCAGAAAAGCGGTGAGGCCAGCCTGCACATCGTGGCGACCGCCAGCGGGTCGGGTTTCAGCGACTCCATCTCGCAGGTGGACATGCCGATCGTCGACGGCGAGCCGTATACCCTCAGCTACTGGTATCTGCCGAACACCAACGGCGCACCACTGACGGCGCGACTTCGATACTCCGCACCGCAATTCACCGAGAACGGCGTGAGCATCACGCACGACACCCAACCGCAACTCTTCGACCCCGCCACGCCGGGCCGGGCCAATTCGGTGCCGTCCAACCTGCGGGAAATTCCCCCCATGAGCCTCCTTCATTATTGGAACTTCAACGATACCGACGCGCTACTGAGTGCCACCTACACCGTGGGAGACGGCGCGCTGGCGGCCATCCCGGCGCCGGGCGGCGCCGTGACGTTCGGCGATGGCCAGGACTTCGAGGGCGCCAATGCCCGCTTCGGCCATGCCGCGGAAACGCATCTGCGGATGAATGACCCTATCGGGGCAAACCTCAACCTGGCGCTGCCCACCACGGGCTATACCAATATCGTGCTGCGGTACGAAACAAGACGGTCGGGTCAGGGCGCGGGCCTCCAACAAATCGCCTACACAACCAACGGGCTCGATTACGTGAACTTCGCCCAGATCGCCCCGACCACGTCGCCTGTTGTCTACTCCTTCCTCTTCGACGAGGTGCCGGGCACGATGAACAATCCCCTCTTTGGCGTTCGGGTCACCTTTGAAGAAGGCGAGGGTGGGACCGCCGGAAATAACCGTTTCGACAACATCACGCTTGATGGCACGCCCATGGATGGCGTCAACAGCCCGCCGTTTCCAACCGCAGAGGTGCCTTTGCAGCGAGCCATCGAAGGTGCCGAACCATTGATCCTCGACCTGGCAACGCTTTTTGCGGACCCCGATGGCGATCCTCTGTCGTTTACCGCCGCTTCGGATCTTCCCGGGATGGCCCTGCCGGTGGTTTCGAACCAGACGTTGCACGTCTATCCGCTGACGCGCGGCGAAGCGCAGATTATGGTGGAGGCCGATGACGGTCATCACCCGCCCGTCCCGATCTCATTCCGCTTGCTCATCTACCCCGCCCCGCACCGACTCGTAACCGGCCCTCTGACATTCTCCGAGTGGGACCCGGACCTGCCGGAGCGCACCTACCCGGAGCACATGCTCTTTCTGCAAACGGATCTCAGCGATACGGCCCTCGATTCGCCCCTCGACTTTGCCTACTACATCGCGCACGACCAGTATCACGCCAACGATCAGTCCACCATTGGCTTGCCCTATAACAATACCGGGCGATCGCGCATCAACGGCCTCGGCGAAAACGGAATCGCCTTCATCAATACCGGGCAGGACCGCGACCTGGGCGGATTGCTGGCGGCGGTCGATACCCGGCATCTCGACGATCCAACCATCGAATGGCTGGCAGGCACCGTGCTGCCCAACAGTCGGATTTACGCGATTCGGCTGCAATATCGCGTCGGGATCGATGGCCCCTTTGTCGACCTGCTCGACGAAAACGAACAAATCGTCGAATACATGCGCAACCCGGTCGCGGGCCACACACAGCCCATGCCCGCTGTCGATCTGCCCGTCGATGCCCTGGACCAGCCTTACGTGCAATTGCTATGGCGCTATTATCGTGTCTCTGGCTCTTCCGGTCCTCGCGCACAGTTGCGCCTCGACGACATGGTTGTTGAGGCCGAGCCGCGCGTCACCACAGCCACCGGCACCCCGCACTGGTGGCTGGCGGACCAGGGGTTGACAGAGCCCTTCGAGACAAGCGCCATGACGATCATCGGCGTGCACGACCGGCCGGCATGGGAGTACTACACGGCCCGCGTCGACCCGAGCGACGTAAGCGCGCCCTGGCCCGAACTTTCAATCTCCATGGATGGCCCACAGGCTCGGATCGAATTTGCGCCAACCTATCCGGACCGACAGTACGCGATTCAACGCAGAGAACCGTTTGCCAGCGGCGGGTGGCTCACCCTGACGAACAACGCCGGAACCGGCGGCGCCTGGACCATTCCCTTCGAACCCGAATTGCCCCTGCACTTCTTCCGGGGTAGCATCTCGCTGCCGGAGGATTCACCTTGATCGCTCTCGCGTCTCGTGCGCGGAACACCCAAACTGAAAAGGAGAACATCATGTCTCATCGACGCCCTCTTCCCCTGTCAACACTGCCTCGCCTCCTCACCACAATCGGCACGATCGGAACGGTCTTGGCGTTCGGCGCGCGCGCAGATCACCCGCGCGAGTTTTCGAATCCGTACGCCGATGTGCAGTGGGAAGAAACCTCCGTCTTTCACGGCAACCTCCACACGCACACCACCTATTCCGACGGCCTTTTCGCGCCATACGAAGTCGTCGACCTCTACAAGAAGCATGGCTATCACATTCTGGCACTGACCGATCACGACACCGACCATTTTGAAGCACGGCCTGCAATTCTCTATCCATGGAATGATTTCGCCGCCATTTTCGAGGAGATCAGACATCGCACCAGCACCTCCTGGCGATGGAATCGCATGGACTTCGGCCAGTTCACCGGGCCGTGGGAGAGCCGGGACCCGGACCAACTCGGCATGCTGGCCGTCCCCGGCGTTGAAATCAGCCGTCCGCACCACATCGCCAGCCTCTTCTGCGACTACGCCGGCGGTACCGACTCAGAAGAGACCGCATTCGAAGAGATTGCCCGTCATGGCGGCCTTGCGGTGCTCCTCCACCCCGGCCGATACCAATTCGAAGACGACTGGTACATCGACTTCTATCGCCGTCACTCGCACTTGGTCGGTCTGGAAGTCTATAACCAGAACGACCGCTACCCTGAAGACCGCGAGCACTGGGACCGGTTACTGCACGAATTGATGCCCGACCGCCCCGTCTGGGGATTTGCCGGTGACGACATGCACGAGCTCGAACACCTTGCTTGGAATATTATGCTCTTCCCCTTGCCCCATCTTGCGACCGAGCCCCTGCGCACCTCTATTGAGACGGGCGCCTTCTTCTTTTATCGCCCGCACCATCAAATGTCCCCGCCTAGCCTGGAGATCACTCGCGTGACGGGCGCGCCGCAACGTATTGACCTGGAAATCGAGGGCCAGATCGAGAGCGTCGATTGGATCACCTTCGACCCCGAGAATGGACAAAGCGCGGTTATTCATCAGGGCCCGGCGATTACCATCGAAGATGTACCGGAGACCGCCGTATACGTTCGTGCCCGGATCCGCGGCGAGCAGGGCACAGCCTACACCCAGCCCTTCGCCGTCCGCCCGGCGATCGCCTCAGCACTCGGTGCATTTCAAGGCGCACCTCTCGCAAAAAAGTAGGATGGGCATGCCCCGAAGGGGTTGCCCGTCCCCCGGAGCCCATAAGCGAACGGCACGCTGATTGATGCACGGCCCACGCCTCTGGCGTGGACCGTCTACGCCAGCAGGCGCGCTGATGGACGGAGTGAGGCTCCTCTCTGTCCTTCCCTTTGCCCATCGATTTCTACAGAATGCGGATTCCATGGAAGAGACCGCATCGAGTGCAAAAACCATTTCTCCGTCCATCCTTGCCATCGGGATGTCGAACGAAGACCTCTGCACCCGGTGCGGCACCTGCGTAGGCGCCTGCCCGACCCAGGCGATCGAACTCGACGACCGCCGCTTTCCTCGTCTGATTCCCGATCGCTGCACAGAGTGCAGGCTCTGCCACACCACCTGCCCGGGGGCGCGCGTCGATTACCTGCGCCTCACCCAACTCACCTTCGGCCACGACCGTGACGATCCCTCCTTCGACGGCCATGTGCTCGAAACCTACATGGGCTACTGCACCGACGAACGCATCCGCAGCGGCGGCGCGGGCGGCGGCATTGTCACCGCGCTCTGCTGGGATCTGCTCAAGCACGGCGACGTGGACGGCTGCATCGTGGCGCGCATGAACCCCGACGTGCCATGGCGCGGCGAAGCCTTCATCGCGCGCAGCTATGAGGAACTCCTCGAAAGCCAGGGCTCGAAATACACCATCGTGCCGGTGAACGCGATCTTTCAGGAAGTGCGCCGCCTGCCGGGCCGCTATGCCTATGTCGCACTGCCCTGCCAGGCGCATGGCTTCCGGCTCTTGCTCGCCGAAGAGCCGGCACTGCGGGAGAAGATTCCCTACGTCATCGGCCTCTTCTGTGGTGGCGCGCTGGAGCCGAACCTCGTGACCGAACTGCTCGAAGCGCGCGGCATCGATGTGGGCAATGTGCGCGAGTTCAAATTCCGCGGCGGCGACTGGCCGGGCCGTATGCAGGCGGTGCTTAAAGACGGCACCGTGCGCGACCTGCACGAGTCCAATTACAAGGACGGCGCCTACAACTATTTTACCGGCCTCTACATGCCCAAGCGGTGCCAGACCTGCATCGACGGATCCGGGCAGTTCGCCGACATCTCCATCAGTGATGCGTGGACGCGGGACGACCAGGGAAAATATCTCTACGAATCCCATTCCCGCATGCTGGCGCGCACGCCCGCGGGGGTGGAACTGCTGCATCGCGCCATCGAGCGGGGCACCATCGTAGCGCACGACGTGACGCGCGATGCGAACTACAAGACCCATAAGATTCAAACGAAACGCAAAGGCACCAACGCACCACTGCGCGTGGCGCGGCTGCTGCGCGCCGGGAATGGCGCGCCGATTTACGATCGCCCCCCGCCCGAAGCGACTCTGCGGGAGAAGCTGACCGAGCGCGGCGCTTCGTTTCTGCTCTGGATGGGCCAATTCCGCTGGTTCCGCTTTCCGCTCATGAAGTTCCTCACTTCGCGCGGCGCGCTGCCACTTATCCGTTTCCGCCTCTGGCGCAAAAAGCGGAAGTACGCCCGTAGCGCAAAGAGGAAGGCTTCTAAATCAAACTAAAGCATCGGAACAGCGTCTGCTTCCGGCGCACTCCGGACGGGCTATTCCATCTGTCCACCGCATTGAGGGTCGAATGGCACGAAGTTAAGGCCGATTTCAAAGGGAATTCCTAGTTTCAGGCCCACGATGCGCTCCCAGACGCGGAACCGCCGTCGCCTCCGGCGATTGCGGTCAAGAGCGCGTCCGCTCCACAAAAAATCCTGATCGAACACGCTACGGAGCGGCTCGGCTTCCCGAGCCGGACACCTTACCATTCGCCTCGGTCAACAACCTCAAGAACTCTTTGAAGTCGCCGGGAAGCGTTTGCGCGGCCATAAGCTACCTGCCTGTTCATTTGCACGGCTTTGAGGCGTTCCTGCGGGGTTTTGCTTCTCCAGTACGTGACGTCAGATGACTCACCCCGGCTGTGCAAATCCTCAACGATCAGTGTGGTGCGGTCCAATTTCATCTCCCAGAAGAGTATCAGAGACAACACCCCAGCAACAAGTTTGGGCAGGTGAAGAGTCCTGATAAAAAGTTGGTTGTCTCCTACATCCGTCAGGCCTTGCAGCAACGATCAGGAGCATTCTCAGGGACCCGAACCGGTCCATTCCATCAACTGAAAGCGTTTCTCCTTATCGACAGGCCTGAACCGGCGCTGCCGAATGCGATGGCCGAGTTCCCGAATGGTCACAGGCCCGGAATCCCAGAGCACTTCGACCGGTGCGATCGGAGCGGCAAAGACAGAGAGTCCTGCGTCGGTGGACGTGAAGAAGAGGATGCGCCGCCCATCCCCACGGTACGCCGCCAGTACATGCAGGGCCGCGGCGGTCGATGCCGCATCGCCATCCTGCCACCAGACCTCGCCGTTGAGCACCTGCCGTCCATACACCTGGCGCAGCGGGGTGCCCCAACGGAAATGGTCCGCGACGACAACGTCCCCTTCGTTCACATGGCGGGCCGCCTCGCCGATCATCGTGGAGAGCCCGTTGAACTCGGTATGCCGCCAGGCGTCCCGGCTTTGGCGTGCCGTACTGCCAAGCACGCCCGCGACGAGAAGCAGCGCCGCCCCCCGCCATACAGTGCGCGCAGAGGGGGCAGTCCATAAAGCACCAAACAGCAAGGCCACCGACAGGCTCAGGGCCGGCACGGTGAACTCCAGAAAGCGGCGCGCGGCCCACGGGTAGAGGGGAGCGATAGAAAGAAACGCCAGCGTGCCGATCGTCCCGCCCACAAGAAAAAAGAGCACGCCCGGCAGGCTGCGCCCGGTGCCGCCGCGGAATGCAACGACCAGTAAACCAACCAAGGCGGCCGCGAGCCAGAAGGGGCCAAGAAAAGGCAACGCCTCGCGGGCGGAGCGGATCATGTGAAAGTTCCAGGGAAAGGCGGGCCAAATGTCGCCCACCAGCAGGATCGCGGTGCCGCCAAGCAGGAGCAGGGCCAGTGTCCGTTCGCCCACCTTCGTGACCGCTCCGCGCCACGCCGGCACAAGGGCCAGGGCCTCGGTGAGAATGGCCACAACCGAGGCCAATAGCCCCACCACCAGCATGGGCGGCAGATGCGGGCCGAGCCGGTCGAGCGTGACCCGGCAGAAGAGGAAGTCCACCCAGGCGCCGGCCAGCACGGCGGTTAACAGAAGAAGGCGCTGGCGGAAAGGCACGTCGCGATGCGTCCGCGGCAGGTCCATCCAGGCCATCGCACAGACGAAGAGGGCCGCAAAGGGAAGAAAAGAGAATCGGTTCAGCATGCCTGCAAAGAGAATGCCAGCCATGATCCAGCCCACCGCACGCCCCTGAAAGCGGAAGGGCAGCAGAAAAGCCAGGGCCAGAATCCAGAAGAGTTGCAGCATCTCCGAGGTCGGGAAGTTCGCCATGAAGAGCCAGATTGGGTGCAGCACGAGCAGCAGCATGGCGGCGATGCACACAACCCCGGGCTGACGATGCACCAGGAACAGCCCCGCCATCATCAATGCGGTAAGCAGGCCCAGTAACAGATTGATACGCGTGGCGGCATGGAGACCGCCGCAGCGCGCCGCCACGGCAATGGCCGTGGAGGTCAGTCGGAAGAAGAACGGCTGAATGCGGGCCGTCGCTTTGTCGATCGGAACAACCGGAAGATACTCGGTAAACCCATAGGCAGGCTGCTCCCTGGTGAAAAGGGGCCACTCCTCGTCTGTGAGCGTCGCGAGAAAGGGCTCGGGCACCGGGTGGAACGTTCCTTCGCGCTCCACGCGCATGCCCTCGCCGACATAGATGCCGGGGTCCCAGCCACCGGCAATCCATTCGCCCCGGTCCGGCAGCGCCAGCAAGCCGGCGAAGGCCGCTGCGACAAAGACGAGGCCCGGCAGACCCTCCAACAGGTGTGCCGGCATCTCCGCTTTCCGGATCGCGCCTCCGAGCAGCAGCCCCGCCCCCGCCACGCCCGCCAGCAGCATTCGTTCGGCTCCGGGCGAGAACCATGAGGCCTCGGCCAATGCCCAGGCCGCCAGCAGGGAAAAGAGCAGGCCGCAGATCGAGGCGCGCGCCACGGCGACGACCCATCTCGATAGGCGTGGCAGGCGCAGTTCTTCCGGCAGAGGAATCAGCCAGCTCCAGGCGAGCCCGAGCGCCACCCAACGCAACGCCAGACCGCCGGCGGCGATGAGATTTGCCTGGTGCCCAACCGTATAAGCGGCAGTCGACATGGGGTGCTTCGCCAGCCCTTCAGGAAACGGTTTCGCTGCGACCCGTTACGCGCACCAGGCTCTGTGTTCCTTTGCGGCCCCATCCTTCGTCGATGAGCCGGCGGTACAGCGCGCGGGCCAATTCGAGGCCGGGCAGCTCCAGTTGCATGCGACGACACTCGTCCAGGGCGATCTCCATGTCCTTCACAAAATGGTCCACCCGGAAGCCGGGCTCGAAATCCTTTTTCAAGATCCGCGGCACATAATTAGCGAGGCTCCACGAGGCCGCCGCACCGCCCCCCACGCTGGCGAGCGCCGTTTCCAGGTCGAGCCCCGCCCGCTCGGCGTATACGAGCCCTTCGCAGACCCCGATCATGCCGGAGGCGATGACAATCTGGTTCATCATCTTGGTGTGTTGGCCCATGCCCGGGCCACCCTGTCGCACCACGGTGCCTCCGAGACACTCCAGCAATGGCAGCACCTTCCCCACCGCCTCCTCGGCACCCCCCACCATAATTGACAGCCGGGCCTCGCGCGCCCCCACGTCGCCCCCGGAAACCGGCGCATCGATCGCGGCCACCCCCCGTTTGGCCGCCTCATCGGCAATGCGCCGTGCAAGCGAGGGACTGCTGGTTGTGAAGTCGATCAGCGTCGTTCCCGCTGACATGGCGGATAGCACCCCTTCGGCGCCGAGAACCACCTGTTCCACGTCCTGTGGCGTGCCAACCATGAGACAGACCACATCCGCATCCTCCGCGGCAGCGCGCGGGGTCTCGGCCCATTCCGCGCCTGCCCGAACCAATGGCTCGGCCCGCGCCGCCGTGCGCGTGAAAACCCGCAGCCGGTATCCGGCCCGCAGGAGATGCCCGGCCATGGGCGCGCCCATCACCCCCACACCGACCCAGCCAATCCGTGGTCTTGTGTCAGATTTCTCCATATCGTCCTCGGTCACAGTCTCCCGACAAGGCTTGCCTTTTCCTACCCTGAGGCGCTACAAGACTAATCGTGCTGCCGCAAGCCATGCAAGACATCGAAGTCAACTGCCCCTCCTGCGGGCATCGCTTTGCCGTTCTAGGCATCTTGGAGGGAGACCGCGCGGTTTGCCCCGGTTGCCTGGAGCAGTGCGATGTACCAGGGCGCGCAACGGCGTCACCGCCCACAAAGGCCGACACGCCCCCCGAAGCGCCCACGCAACCCGCGCCGCGCCGCCAGACACCCGCCGTGGCCGCGGAGAAAAGCCCCGCCGCCAAGCCGAAGCCGGAAGGAAAGTTGGCCCGCCCGGCCTCCCCACCGCCGAAATCTTCGAAGATGCCGGCCACGCTCGCCATCGGGGCGGTCGCCCTTGTCGCAGTAGGCGCCATCGTCCATTTTGTACGCAGCGGCCAGACTCCGGCCCCCGCACCCCCACCAGAGGCCGCCGAACCGGCTCTCGCCCTGTCGCCGGCACCGGCACCCACGCCTGCCCCTGCCGTCATGGAGGCACCGCCCCCCGCCGTGCCGGAGGAGTCGCCCGAACGCGCCGAAATGCGGCGCATCGCCACGCTGATGCTGCAACGATATCCGCTGGCCCAACCGGGTGAGATCCTCTCGCTCACCCTCCGGAATGGGATGGTCTATGAAGGGGTCTTTCGTTCGGCGGATGACCGGTTCGTGGTGTTGGAACGCGACGGCGACCCGGTACAAGTCGCGGTGAACACACTGACCCCCGCCTCGCGCGCCCGTGTCGACAACGAGTTCCGCTTTCAACTGATCAAGGACCTGGTCCGCGTCTCTCTGGCGCGCCAGAGAGAAACGCCCTAGCCACGCGCCGCGCCACCTTATCGCCATGACCTCCCCCCCGCTACAGGCCCTGATCGACGAACGAAATCAGCTCCTATCCAGCATCGCCCTGCCTGACGAGCCGGACTTCTCCGTGTTCGGAGACACCCTCTCCGAAAGCGCCTTGAGCCGTCTCAAAGAAATCCTGGGGTCACCCCTTGAGCAGTGGCAGGACGGGCTGGCTCCCGTTGCCGCCGATCCGATCTTCCGCCTGTTGCAGCGCACCGAGAAGGGGCAACTCCTTTGTCTGCAGGCCGACCTCGACCTGATCCGCGAAACGATCCGCACCGGGCAGGACACCTTCCGCCGCACACCGGGCGGCTGGATGGATGCCGCGTTCCCCGTCTGCGTGAATGGGCTCGTCGCACAGTGCATCTGGTGCCGCGGCTTTCTTGACCGGCCCTTCTTCCCGGAAGAAATCGAACGGCTCGCCGCCGTTGCCGAAGTGGAGGCGGCGGAGGTGGAGGCGGCGGTCGAGAAGACGCGGCGTCTCTCCGCCGCGCAGCAAGAGGCCATGCTCGATCTGGTGCGCCGGGTGCGCGATGCAACGCAGGCCATGGCCGCCGAGTTCGTGCGTGCCGCGGAGATCAGCCATCAATTTGTGCAGTCCGAGCGAACGCGTTCCCTTGGAACCCTTTCCAGCGGCGTGGCGCATCACTTCAACAATCTGCTGTCCGTCATCCTTGGCTATTCCTCCTATGTGGCCAATCAGGAGGATCTCGCCCCGAAGGCGCTGGAGGCCCTCAACAACATCTCCGGAGCGGCCCAGCGAGGGCGGCGCCTCACGGAGGAGATTCTTGCCTTTGCCGGCAGCGAGGTGGAGGAAGAAACCACCTGCCATTTGCATGGTATCCTTTCCAGCGTGCTCTCCCTGCTCCAATCGCAGGCATCCTCCAAGGTGCAGGTCGAGCTTCAACTCGCCGCGACCTCGGACGCCGTACTGGCGGCACCCAGTTCGGTGCATCAACTGGTCTTCAACCTGCTGACCAACGCATTCGACAGCATTCCGATTGGCGGCCGGATCGAAGTCAGAACCGCGAACGAAACCCGGCGCGAGCAAGGCGCCGCGAACGAACTCATTCGCCTCACGATCGCCGATAGCAGCGGAATCCTGCCCGGTGCAGCGGAACAGACAGGCGAAGGGCAACGCAGCCTCAAGCTCGCGCGCGCGCAGGGCATCGCCGGGTCATTGCAGGGGACCGTTTCCGTCACCAGCGAGCCCGGCGAAACCACGCGGGTTGAAGTGCGGCTGCCCTGCGCGACGGCCCGTCAGCCCGCGCCCCCGCGCCGCCCTACCGCCCGTCGCATCACCCCCAGCAGCATCTGGGTGGTCGACGACGACGCGATCTTCCGCGAAATGTGTACGCAGACGCTGGGTTCCGAGGGCCACACCGTCGAAGAGATGGAGAGCGGGCTCGAAATGCAGAATCAGTGGCCGCAGGCGACCTCGAAGCCAGACCTGCTCATCATCGACTTCAGCATGCCCGAGTCCAACGGCCTGGAGCTGTGTCAGTGGCTCAGGGAACAAGGCTCACGAACGCCGGTGGTTCTGGTCAGCGGTTTTGCCGCCAACCACCCCGATATCCGGCAAGCCCTGGAAATGCGGAAAACCTACTTCCTCCAGAAACCCTTCTCTTTTCGAGAGCTGCTCGACACCGTGGTGGTCGCCATGGGCGAAACGCTGATCGAGCAATCGGCGGACCTTGCATTCGGCGACGACGAAACCCCGACGCCTGATCGGTCAGGCAGCTAACCCCCCCCCGGTGCCCCTGCTAGCCCGTGATGCAACACGGCCTTCGCTGGGTTACAAACGTGGCTGCCCCATTTGGCCCCGCACAGCGGGGCTTTGGGGTTTGGCCATCTTGAGTGCGCAGCACGCCAACGGCGTGCCAGAACGAAGCCCAGGGCAACGCCCTGGGATCACAGGATAACGTGCGAAGAAATGCACCCTGAAGGGGTGCCAGAACTCCCCGGCCGCATTCTCCTTCGAGACCTTCGGGGATTTGAGGGGGATTGATGTTCTATAGCTCTTCTGGCACCCCTTCAGGGTGCAGTTACTTACTTGATCGAAAATACCCAGGGCGCTGCCCTGGGCTCTGATCTGCCACCCCGTTGGGGTGGGTTTCAGGCCGGACATTGTCGAAAACACTCATTTGAAATGACGGCCATTCGCACGCCGGGAATATCAATGCGCATCTTGTGAAGCAGTTCTTTGTGCCATCGCGCGTCTTCCAGATGGTTTTCGAAGAGGCGTAAGATGCGGAAGAAGAGCGTCTCGATACAGGTATAGGTCGTTGTCAGCACCTCAGAAAGGACAATGGCATTCCGCTCGTCGCGTTGGGCGATATCCGAAAACTCTGCTGCATACCGGTTGTATGTTCCGGCGATCTTATCGAGCGCGGCAATACTCTCACGGATCTCTCCGATCAAGAGGGGCAATTCACTCTGCTTCATAAACCACCTTTGCTTTCCGCTCGATGATCTTTCGAAAATGCGGGTTCAACGTCTCCCAGTGCAGGATGTCGAGTGGAAACCGGGTCAATGCTTCCACTTCGGCATGTAGCCGCGCGAAAGTAAACGAGTCGAGGCCTTGTGAAAGCAAGTGTAACCGGAACGGTCGCAGGGGGCAAATACCGTGCAGAGGCGATCTTCGAGGCAGAAGAGCTGCCTATTCCTGTTTCAAACGTGTCCAGCCCCGCACGGAATTAATGCGATACAGAGCATCTGCCTCTTTCGCCTCGGCAACAGACAGCACCTGCTCCCGCAGCCGGCCGCGCGCCAGCAGCTCCGCCCGATAGGCGCCGCCGAGCAGGCCGCAGGAAACCGGTGGTGTCAGCCAGTCGTCGCCGCGCCGCACCACCAGATTGCCGATACACGTTTCGGTCAGCTCCCCGGCTTCGTTCCATAACAACACATCGTCCGCTCCCGCGGCGGCCTGCTGCGCTTCGTACACGTGGCGATGCGTCGTTTTGTGAAAGAGGAACATGTCTTCACGGCCGACAGGGCGCTCGGCCCAGGGCAGCGCTACCTCTTCTTTGGCCTGCGCCGGTTCGTCCACGAAATGGGTTCCGCTGAGCGACCTTGTTTCGATCTCCAGCGCGCCGTTGCGCCCCGCCAGCAAACGAACCCGCTGCGGAATGGGGGGAAAGCGAAGCGAAGCGCCCTCTAGCGTGGCGCGGACCGCGGTGGGCTCGACATCGAACTGGAAGAACTCCGCCGAATCGAGGAGCCGCGACAGGTGCCGATCCAGAAAGAAGTAGCCGTGCCCCGGCTCCCAGCGTAGCGTCTCCAGCAATCTGAACTCGGGCGGCGGTGGCTCGGTAATGATTCGCGCCTTGGTCAGACATTCCTCAAATTCCGCCCCCGCATCGGAATCCCAGACGATCCCGCTGCCCACCCCATAACAAGCTCGTTCGCGCCGCCGATCGACCTGTGCCGTGCGAATCCCTACACTAAACTGAGCCTGCCGCTCCGGGCCCACCCAGCCGATGGCCCCCGTGTAGGCGCCGCGCGCCGATCCTTCCAGGTCAGCAATCAGCTCCATCGTCCTGACCTTCGGGGCGCCCGTCACCGAGGCGCACGGAAAGAGGGCCTTGAAGACATCGCACAGGTCCGCCTCGGTCTCCGCCCGCACCGTGGAGGTCATCTGGAAGAGGGTCGGGTAGCGGGTCACCTCAAATAGCCGCTCCACCCGGACGGACCCCGGCTTCGCGATCCGGCCCAGGTCATTGCGCATCATGTCGACGATCATCACATTCTCCGCGCGATCCTTTTCCGACTTCGCCAGCGCGGACATGCGCGCTCGGTCCTCCGCCAGCGTTCGACCGCGTGGCGCTGTGCCCTTCATGGGCCGACACGTCAGCCGGTGCCCCTCGCGTAAAAAAAACAGTTCCGGCGAGGCGGAGCAGAGAACCTCCTCGCCCGTGTCCATGTAGGCGCCGAACCCCGCGGCCCCATTGGCCGTCAATGCGAGGAAGAGCGGCCAACCGTCCGCGTTTGCCTCTGCGAAGAATCGAAAGCAATAATTGACTTGATACGTGTGACCCCGCGCGATCCAGTTGCGGATCTGGCGCACCCGCAGCGTGTATTCGTCGCGCGCAAGATCCGCCTTCCATCGCAACGAGGTGGGCCGCACATTCGGGGGCACCCACTCGAACGGCTCCGCTTTCTCGTAAATCGCGAACCAGGCCAACGGCCCCCCGCCGCCGACGCGCACGCGAAGGGCTGCGTCGAAGGCCGGTGCGGCTTCGTAGGCCACCCACCCCACCGCATGGCTTCCCCCATCGGCCGCCGCCTCAACGGCGCGTAGCGTAGGCAGCACCTCCTCGACCCGACGGGCCACAAGCGTTTCCGTTGGATCGCGGAACCGATGCCACCCCGCCCCCAAGCCCGGATGTTGACTCTGAAGGAGCGCTTCCCCAGCGGCAGGGAACCCCGCCCCGCAGGACTCTGACCGCAATTTGTTCATAAAAACCGCAAGGTAGCACGGGAAAGGCGCGGAACCCAGCGCCAGACGGGTGCTCCCAAACAACTGGCCATACGGTGAATACAGGCCTCTTCCTGGCATCCGTGCCGCACGGGCGGCGGTTTTCTCATTCACAATTCCGGCGAAAAAAGGTTAACTATATTTTTGTACCCACCCTAGGGGGGAAGAGAACGGATGTCCCATCGCGCCACCATTAAAGATATCGCCGCCGAGTGCGACGTTTCGCTCAGTACCGTTTCGCTCGTTCTGAACGGCAGCCCGCGCATCAGCCAAGCCACGCGGGCCAGGGTGCTCGATGCGGTCAAAAAGCACAACTATCAGCCCAACCATCAGGCCCGGGCGCTCGTAGCCAAGGCCAGCCGCGTCCTCAGCGTCACCATCCCCGACCTGCAACATGTCTTCGCCGACATCTACTTCGGAAAGATCGTCAGCGGCCTCTATGACGAAGCCTCCGAGCAGGGCTACAAGCTGCTGCTCGACATCGCCCGCACCCGCTTTGTCGAGAGCCGCGAATACCTGCGCCTCCTCGAAACGCGCCGCGTCGACGGCATGCTCTTCATCGGTGCCTCCGTTGAGGACGAGTATCTGTTCGCCTTCGAAGAGGCGGCCCACCCGTTCCTGCTGGTCAACCACTTCTTCCCCGGCCGCCGCCTCAACTTCATCATGGCCGACTACACCGAAGCGGCCCATCTCGCTGCCGACCATCTCCTCAACCTTGGGCATCGCCGCATCGGCCTCATCGTTGGCACCAATACACACACCGGCCTCCATTTCCGCGATGCCTTCCTCGCCCGCCTGCGGGCCGCGGGCATTGACGAAGCCGCCAGCCCCTGGGTCGCCAACGAGTGGGACGAACCCGGCGGATTCCTCGGGGCGGAAGAGCTCTTCACCAAGAATCCTGACCTCACCGCCATCATGGCCGCCAACGACCGGATCGCCATGGGCGCCATGCGCCGCATCCGCACCATGCGGAAGAATATTCCAGACCAGATCTCGGTTCTGGGCATGGACGACATCCCTGCCGCCGCCTACACCACACCCGGGCTCACCTCCATCTCGCTGGACCTCTATCACCTCGGGCGTACCGCCTGCAGCCGCCTTCTCGAAATCGTGCGCGGCGAACGCAAGGCCTGCGAAGAGGTGGTTCCTGTCCGCTTCATCCAGCGCGAATCCACCGGCCCCGCGCCCCAGGCCTGAAGAGCCGCCATGGCCCCTCGCCACCTGATCGTCGACGGCTACTGCCTACTCCATCGTGATCCGGACATGGCGCGCGATCTGCCCAGACGTCTCATTCCGGCCCGCCAGCAGTTGCTCCGTCTCGTCGAGCAGGCCTTCCCGTTGCTCGCCGATCGCGCCACCGTCGTTTTCGATTCCCGCGCCCGGCGCCCGCCCGATCCAGACCTCAACCTTGCCATCGAGGTCCGCTATGCCGCCGCCAACGAAACCGCCGACACCGTCATCGAACAGATGGTCGCCTCCGCCCAGCGGCCCCGGGAGATCATGGTTGTCACTTCCGACCATCTCGAAGCGCAGACGGTCTCCGCCGCGGGTGCCGAGGTCATGTCCTGCGCGGAATTTCTCGACCGTGCCCGCGCCGGCCTGCCCGCCTACATGCACCGCCGCGCCAAAGCCAAAAGCCGAACCACCCTGGCCGACTTCTTCCCAACATCCTGAAGCCCCCCACCGCCTCGCGCCCGAACCCCACCCGCAACCTCGCAGACCCCCGCGACCTCGCACACGCAGACCCCCGCGACCTCGTGTCGCGTGCCCCCCGTGACCTCCCGTAAGCAGACCCCCGCGACCTCGTGTCGCGGGTGAATCAGATTCTCGGGAATACCACGCTCTTCCTGCGAGAACCACCACTCCCAGCACCGCTCCCACCCCAACCGCACCCTTGACGCCCCTGCTCACCCAATTGCATAAACCAAGTCCTCGTTAACCCCACACCCTGAACCTCTCATGGAAGTACTCCTGATTCTCCTCCTCGCCGGGGCACTCTTCCTCGCGGCCTACACCACCTACGGCCGCTGGCTTAGCCGCCGCATCTTTGAACTCGCGCCCGACGCCGTCTGCCCCTCCAACGCCCTGCGCGACGACCGCGACTTCGTGCCCACCGCCAAATCCATCGTCTTCGGACACCACTTCACCTCCATCGCAGGCACCGGCCCGATCGTCGGCCCCGCCATCGCCATCCTCTGGGGCTGGGTTCCCGCCCTCCTCTGGATCATCTGCGGCTCCATCTTCATCGGCGCCGTGCACGATCTCGGCGCCCTCGTGGTCAGCCTGCGCAACAAGGGTCAAACCGTTGGCGATATTGCCGGACGCCTCCTCAACCGCCGCGTTCGCATCCTCTTCCTCCTCATTCTCTTCATGGCCCTCACCATCGTCCTCGCGGTCTTCGGCTTGGTCATCGCCGCGGTCTTCCGCCAGTTCCCAGCCTCCATCCTGCCCTGCCTCCTCCAGATTCCTATTGCCCTGGCCATTGGCTTCTGGATTCACCGCCACGGCAAAGCCATCCTTGTCCCCTCCCTCCTCGCCCTCGCCGTCATGTATCTCACCGTCATCTTCGGTGACATCGGCTTCCTGCACACCCTCAATGCCGCCATGACCGCCTGGCCCATCATTGTCTGGGTCGTTCTCCTTCTCCTCTACTCCTATGTCGCCTCCATCCTTCCCGTCTGGTCGCTGCTCCAGCCCCGCGACTATATCAACTCCCTCCAGCTCATCACCGCACTCGGCCTCACGGTTATCGGCCTTGCCGTGGCGGCCTTTTTCGGAGGCGCCCCATTGGCCGACGGCGCCCGCCCCGCGCTCGAACTGGCGGCCCCCGCCGTGCAGTGGCGACCCGAAGGCGCCCCTGCCATCTTCCCCTTCCTCTTCATCACCATCGCCTGCGGTGCCATCAGCGGTTTCCACTGCCTCGTCAGCAGCGGCACCAGCAGCAAACAACTCACCCGCGAGACCGACGCCCAGTTCGTCGGTTACGGCGCCATGCTGCTCGAAGGCTTTCTCGCTACCCTCGTTGTCCTCGCCTGCGCCGCTGGCGTGGGCCTCGGCTTGAGCGCCGCCGATGGCACCCTCCTCGCCGGCCGCGAGGCCTGGCTGAGCCTCTACGGCTCCTGGGGCGCGCTGGCCGGACTCGCCCCCAAAGTCGGGGCCTTCGTCAACGGCTCAGCCAACTTCCTCGCCGCCATGGGTCTGCCCCGCGAGATGGGCGTCGCCCTCATGGGCGTGCTCGTTGCCTCCTTCGCGGGCACCACCATGGACTCCGCCTGCCGCCTGCAACGCTACGTCATTCAAGAACTGGCCGGAGCCCTGCGCACGGGCCGGCAGCGCGCTCCGCTGGCCGACGCCGTCACCCGCACGCTGGCCAACAAGCACGGCGCCACAATTGTCGCCATACTTGTCGCGGGCATCGTGGCCGCCTTTCCTGCGCCCGGCCGCGACTGGAGCCTGGCGACGGCGGGCGGTGGCGGCATGCTCCTCTGGCCCTTATTCGGGGCGACCAACCAATTGCTTGGCGGCCTGGCTTTTCTCGTCATCTTCTTCTACTTGCGCCGCGCCAGGAAGCCGGTCTGGTTCGTCGTGCTGCCGGGCCTCTTCATGCTCGTCATGCCCTTCTGGGCCATGTTCATGCAGGTCTTCATCCGCACCGAAGACGGCGCAAGCTGGCTCGCGCGCGGCGAGTGGCTCCTTGTCTTTATCGGCACCGCCACCATGTTGCTCGAGATCTGGATGGTGGCCGAAGCCTTCCTCCTGCTCCGCAAGCGCCCGTCCGATCCCTCCCCGCTCCCCGTTCCCGCCTAGCTGGCGAACTTGTGGCATCAAGGAAGGGATTGCCCTGCCCGCGCGGATCGGGTAGGTTCTGAGTATTGGCAAATCGTGTTCCTGGAGAGGTGGCTGAGTGGCTGAAAGCAGCGGTTTGCTAAACCGCCGTACTGGTTATCTCCGGTACCGGGGGTTCGAATCCCCCCCTCTCCGCCATTCCCCTGCGGGGGGATGAGAACCCCTCCGGGTTCGTTTGCCGACCGCGAGGGTAGCGGGCGGAAATGGCCGAGCGCAGCGAAGGCCCGCCGAAGGCGGCAAGCGCCTGGGAGCACCCTTTCAGCAGCGGCCTTGCGGTATTTCTCATTATGGCCGGGAACGGGTTCTGCGGGCCTGCTGAAGCAGTCACTACGAACGGCCTTCGAATCGACTCACGGCTCGTGACGCATCCGCGAACCACACGCTGAAACAGCACAATGCACCGGCTGACCCCTTTCCCCTTCTCCTCAGTTCCGACACCTCTTCGCCTACCGGCCTGGCGTCTCCGCTGTGTCCAACCGTAAGTCGCTCGATTCGCGCCTGGATGCGTGCGCGGCCTCGTATATCACGTGGTATTCATTTTGTGGCATGCGCCAAGGTGTCATGAACCCATGCATTCAAGCTCTTCCGGGCCTTCTTGGCTCGTATCGCAAGCATTTTGTGAAGTTCCGGTTCAAGCCTCACCATGAATTTTCCTGAATAGGGTTTCTCAGGGGACTCGCCGCGCTCCGCACAAAAATCGAGATAGTCATCCACGGACTCCTCGAACGCTTTTCGCAGCTCCCCTACCGTTGATCCCTGAAACGTCACCACATCGCGGAGGTTGATGACTTCACCATGAAAAATATCTGCTTCATCATCAAACTCGACCTGTCCTACATATCCCTTGTATTCCATCATGGTATCACCTCGGCCTCTGTTAAGAATCGTCTCATTGAACTGACGACACCTTTATCCGTCACCCTTTCAGGATGTGGACGATGAAATACGGCACGCACCCCATTCAGGTAAATCCGTACTCTCGAACCTCGTCCTTCCGTAACCTCGCCACCCAAAGCGAGAATCAATCGCTCGATATCTCTCCACGGAATATCCGACCGTTCAGGCCGTTCGGATATCTTTCTCAGCGTGCGCTGGTGCTTCGTGTTCACTGTCGACTGACGATATCAGATAGTGATATCATGTCAAGGTGGGTCGATGGCTTTCTTTTCCACTCAACGGCCGGCCTCACGGGCGACGGAGTCGTCCTGTGCAGGCCGTTGTTCGATGTCTTAAGCTGTGAGCTTCTCGACGTCAGCAGGAATTTTGTGCAGACTGATCTCTTGCAGGTCAACCTTTCGGCTCGCGTTGTCGATGTCGATCCCGACAATGTTTCCATCCGAGTCGTAGTCGATGACTATTCCCTCTGATACTTCTTGGCTGTCCGCGCTGGACTT